>JANPKX010000647.1:0-2409 GCA_031426235.1 Alphaproteobacteria bacterium
CGCGGCCGCCTGGGCCTGGCCAGCCGCATCGGCCAGCAGGTCCTGGCGGATTTCCAGTTCCAGGTAGTCCAGCCCGCGGGCGATGGCGTGGTGCGGGATGGTGAAGTCCACGAGGTCCATCCGATAAGGCTCGTTGTCTCCGACAAGGCCGATGTCGGCCTCGGCGCGCAGCCGTCCGAGGATGGCTTGCGAGAACGCGCTGTCCCCAAGGTGAAGGACCCCGTACCGCCAGGGTCTGGCATGGCCGGCCATCACCGGCGTGAACGAATGTAGGGCGACCACTACCGTGCGCAGTCCCACCTGGGCGCGGGCGTCCAGCGCTTGCGCGACCTTGGCGTGATAGGGGGCGAAGACTTGCGCGACGCGGTCGGCGCGCGCCCTCTCGGTGAGGCCCGCATTCCCCGGTATGATTGTTCCGTCGCTCTTCGTGGGAATGCTGTCGTCCCGCCGCGGATCGCGGTTGCAATCGATCACCAGGCGGGAAAAGCGCTGGGCGATGAAGGCCGCGTCCAGGCGCGCGGAGAGGGCTTGCCCCAGCCCGGCGACCCCGATGTCCCAGGCAATATGACGCGCCAGATCCTCGTCTGAAAGGCCGAGGCGACCCAGTGGCGCGGGGATTTCGCGGCCCGCGTGATCGCCAAGAAGCAGGAAGGGCGATCGGGCGCCCAAATTCGTAACAATCGCGGCGTCACCCTTGCTGGAGACCGGACGAGTCGTGGACCGGGATTCGGAATCGACGGAGCTTCGTTTCAATGCCGGTCGTCTCCATCCGTCACGTGACCCAGTACCGCTACCGCACGCCGGTGGCGTTCGGCGAGCATCGCGTGATGTACCGGCCGCTGGAAAGCTTCGACCAGCGCGTTGTTGCGGCGAGCCTGGAGGTCAGTCCCGAGCCGTCGCTGCTCAGCCATGTGCATGAGGTCAGCGGCGCCGGTGTGGCCGTGGTGCGGTTCTCCGAGCGGGCGGACCGCCTGCGGTTCGAGAGTTGCGTGACGGTCGACCACACGCCGCGAGCCGCGTTCGACCTGGAAAGCGAAACGTCGGCCATCGACGTCCATCCGTTCGAGTACGGCCCTGAGTGCCGCTCGGACCTCGCCCTGGCGATCGCCCGTCAGCACGCGGATCAAGGTGAGATCGAGGCGTGGGCGCACCGGTTCGTGAGTGCGGCGGGGCGGACGCCCCTGTCACGCGTGCTTTCGGACATGACGGAAGCCATTCGCTCAGACTTTGCCTACGCACTGCGTCTGCACGGTCCGCCGCAGACGCCAGCCGAAACCCTCGTGCGGCGCTCTGGCACCTGTCGGGACTTTGCGGTGCTGCTGGGGGAGGCGGCGCGCAGTCTGGGCCTGGCGGCCCGGTTCACCTCCGGCTACGTCTACTCCGGCTCTCCCAAGGCGGGGCGCACGGGGGGCGGCCATTCCCACGCCTGGACCCGCATCTACCTGCCGGACTGCGGCTGGATAGACTTCGATCCGACCAACGGCATCATCGGCAACCAGGATTTGATCCGCGTGGCGGAAGTCATCGATCCGCGCGCGGCCTTGCCGCTGCACGGGCGGTGGAGCGGTCAGGCCGCTGATTTTCTGGGCATGGACGTCGATGTCGACGTCAGTGTGGCCGTCGCTTCGCAACCCGCCGCCTTCCGGAGAGTTGCGCAGGGATAGCTTGTCCAGGCCAACGCCCAGGGAGTCCCATGCGTATCCGTTGCGGTTACCAGATTGCGTACGATTGTCCGGCGCCCACGCCGATGATGCTCATGCTGAATGTCCGGCCTGAGCGGCTGTCGGACCTGGAGACCCCGGACCTTATCCACAGCGACCCGTTTGTCCCCCTGACCCAGTACCGGGACGGGTTCGGCAACCTGTGCAGCCGTATCGTGGCTCCGCCCGGCCGGCTGACACTGAGCGCCGATTTCGTGATGCGCGACAGCGGCCTGCCCGACGACGTGCCCCTGGCGGCAGAGCAGTCGCCCATCGATCAGCTTCCTGACGATGTGCTGATCTTCCTCCTGGGATCGCGGTACTGCGAGACGCAGGAACTGGACGAACTGGCGTGGCGGCTGTTTGGCGGGATCGCGCCGGGCTGGGAACGCGCGCAGGCCATCGTCGCCTATGCCCACGAGCGGATAACCTTCGGCTACGAACACGCGCGACCCGATAAGACCGCGAACCAGGCACATGCCGAGCGGCTCGGCGTCTGTCGGGACTACGCCCACCTGGCGATCACGCTGTGCCGATGCATGAACATCCCCGCACGCTACTGTACCGGCTACCTCGGAGACATTGGCGTTCCGCCGGCTGGCCCGATGGATTTCAGCGCCTGGATGGAGGTTTACCTTGGCGGGCAATGGAGGACGATGGACGCGCGCCACAACCGGCCTCGGATCGGGCGCGTGATGATGGCCGTGGG
>JANPKX010000648.1:0-5683 GCA_031426235.1 Alphaproteobacteria bacterium
AGACCATCCGCCGGCTGCTGGATTAGCGCCGGTGTCCGCGCGCATCCTGGTCGTGGACGACATCGAATCGAACGTCCGGCTGCTCGAGGCCAAGCTGACGGCGGAATACTACGAGGTTCTGACCGCCTATGACGGGCCGACAGCCCTGGCCATGGCGGCGGCGGAGCGGCCCGACGTCATCCTGCTGGATGTGATGATGCCCGGCATGGACGGCTTTTCGGTCTGTCGCCGGCTCAAGGACGACCCGGCGACGCGGCATGTGCCGGTGGTCCTGGTCACCGCCCTGGACGGCCGCGCCGACCGGGTGGCGGGACTGGAGGCCGGCGCGGACGACTTCCTGACCAAGCCGATCGACGACGTCATGCTGTTCGCCCGGGTGCGCAGCCTGATTCGCCTGAAGACCGTCATCGACGAACTTCGCGACCGCGAGGCCTCGGGCCGGCGGATGGGCGTGATCGCGGGGGCGGCGTCGCGGCTGGGGGGCTCGGGCGGGCGCATCCTGTTTGTGGACGACAATGAGCGCCAGGCCGCGCGCATCTGCTCCGAGCTGGCCGTCGAACATCGGCCGGTGGTCGAGACCGACCCGGCCAAGGCGCTGTTGACCGCCAAGGGGCCGGTGGACCTGGTGATCGTCAACGCCGTCAGCCGCGCGTTCGACGGTTTGCGGTTCGCCGCCCAGCTTCGGTCTGACGAGCACACCCGCAGCTTGCCGATCCTGGCGGTGGTCGACCTGGATCAGCGCGCGAAGGCGGTCAAGGCGCTTGAGATCGGCGTGAACGACATCCTGGCCCGGCCGATAGATCCCGGCGAGCTGGCGGCGCGGGTGCGCACCCAGATCCGCCGCAAGCGCTATACCGACTACCTGCGTTCGAACCTGGACCATTCGCTGGAACTGGCGGTCACCGACCAACTCACCGGCCTGCACAACCGCCGCTACATGGTGGGCCAGCTCGACGCCCTGATGCGCCGGGCGGCCGCGGGCGGCGAGCCAGTGGCGGTGCTGGTCATCGACATCGACCACTTCAAGAAGGTCAATGACGGCTTCGGCCACGACGTGGGCGACGAGGTGCTGCGCGAGTTCGCCGTGCGGCTGGCGTCCAATGTGCGGGCCATCGACCTGCCGGTGCGCCACGGCGGCGAGGAATTCGTCGTGGTCATGCCCGACACCGACCTGGAAGCGGCCCGCCGTATCGCCGAGCGGATCCGCCTGCACGTGGCCGGATCGCCGTTCCGGGTGATGGGCGGCGAGGAACTGCTCAGCGTCACCATCTCCATCGGGGTCGCCGCCAGCCTGGGCGAGGCCGACAGCGCCCACGCCCTGGTCAAGCGCGCCGACGAAGCCGTCTACATCGCCAAAAGCCAGGGCCGGAACCGGGTCATCGCCCGGGCGGCGTAGCCGGCCGACATTCCCCGAGGGGCTTGGAGCGGCTTAGGCCTTTACAGCGCCGTCGAGAGCGGCGAGGGCCTTGGCGAGGTCCGCGCTTCGGAACGGCTTGGTCAGGCGCGGCAGGTCCTTGGCGAGGCCGTCGGCCTCGGCATAGCCCGAGGCGATGAGCACCGGCGTGCCGGGCAGGCGGGTCTTTAAGCGGACCGAAAGTTCCGCGCCGGTCATGCCGTGCATCAGGTGGTCGGTGACGACGATGGCGGGGGCCAGCCCTTCGTCGATAGCGCACAGCGCCTCCTCGGCGGATCCCAGTTCGACGACGTGGTAGCCCAGGTCCTGCAGCATGTCGGCGGTGCTGGCGCGCACGAGGGGCTCGTCGTCGACGACCAGGGCCACGCCGCAGGCGGTCTCGGGCGAGTCGACCTTTTCGTCAGGCTGGCCCGCCGCCTGAGCGCGCTCTTCGGCCACCGGCAGCCATAGCGAGACGGTGGTCCCCAGACCCGGCTGGCTCTCGATGAACAGCCCGCCCTCGAGCTGGAGCGCCAGCCCATGCACCATGGAGAGCCCCAGGCCGGTGCCCTTGCCCACGCCCTTGGTCGAGAAGAAGGGCTCGACGGCGCGAAGGCGCGTTTCCGCGTCCATGCCGATGCCGTTGTCGGTGATGGCCAGGCAGACGTAGTGGCCGGGCGCGAGCCCCGGCGTTTGATCCGGCGAGGACGTCCGCAAGCTGGCGGCGACCCGAAGACGCCCACCGGCAGGCATGGCGTCGCGGGCATTCACGCTGAGGTTCAAGATCGCCATCTCGACCTGGTTAGCGTCGGCCCGCGCCGCGGGCAGGTCCGCCGGCGCGTCTATCTTGACGCTCACCTGCGGGCCCAGGGTGGATGACACCAACTGCTGCATGCCCGAGACCAGGGCGGCGATGTCCACGGGCTTGGCCTGGAGCGGCTGGCGCCGGGCGAAGGCGAGCAGGCGCTGAACCAGGGTCTTGGCCCGGTCGGCCGACTGCAGGGCGCCGTCGATCATGCGGCGCTCGCGCTCGTCGCCGACGCCGCGACGCTGCAGCATGTCGAGCCCGCCGATGATCGGGGTCAGCAGGTTGTTGAAGTCGTGCGCCACGCCGCCGGTGAGCTGGCCCATGGCTTCCAGCTTCTGCGACTGGCGCAATGCGTCCTGGGTTTGCACCAGCTCACGGGTGCGGGTTTCGACCTCGCGCTCCAGCGAGGCGGCCAGGTCGCGCAGGCCCTGTTCTGCGCGGCGCCGCTCGACGACGCTGCGCGTGCGCTGGCCGACGTCCGCGATGAAGGCCAACTCGTCGGGCGCCCAGACGCGGGGTTCGGCGTGGTTGGCGAAGACCAGGGCGACCAGCCCATCGGCTTCGATGATCGGCATGTTGACGAAGGCGCGGGCGCTGATCCCCTCGAGGGCCTCGTGCGTCGGCTGGGTCCGGGGGTCCAGCCGCACGTCCTGAATGGTGACGGTCTCGTCGCGCTTCAGGTCGTCGATGTAGGAGCCGAAATCGCGGAAGCTTAAGGTGCCAGCGATGCTGATGATGCCAGGGGCGTTCCAGTCCCGCTCGATGGTGACGGTCTCCGCCGCCTTGTCGATCGTGGCGTAGCCGCCCCGGCTGACGCCCAGCGTCTGGCCGATGATCGCGCCAGCGGCGGCGGCGAAGTCGCCGGGCTCGACCGCATGGCGAAAGCGCTCGCCCAGGGCCGCCAGTCCGGCGATGTGAACCTGCGCCCGAGCCTGGGAGGTGACCTCAAAACCCTCGACGAAGATGCCGGTCACCGCCCCCTGGCTGTCGGTGATGGGCTGGTAGACGAAATCCAGGAGCCGTTCGACGGGCGGGCCGCCGTCGGGACCGTCCACGGCCCACCGAGCGCTGGTCGCGGTGTAGGCTTCCCCGGTGCGAAAGATCTGGTCGAGGATGTCGATGTAGCCCTGTTCGGCCGCCTCGGGCAGCGCCTGGGCGATGGTCTTGCCGACCACCTGCCGGCCGCCGACCAGCTCGATGTACCGGGGATTGGCGATCTCGAAGAGATGGTCGGGTCCGCTCAGCAGGGCCATGAAGGTGGGCGCCTGCTCGAACAAGGTGGCGAGCCGGGCCTCGCGGATGCGCAGCACCTCGGCGGCGCGGGCGCGATCGACAGCGTTCCACGTCCGCTCGGCCGCTTCTTTGGCTAGGTTGATCTCGTGCTCGGTCCAGTTCCGCGGCGCGGCTGTGGTGAGGTAAAGGCAGGCGGCCAGCCCCCCGTTGCGCAGGATGGGAGTCGTGATGTGACTGCTGACGCCGAGCTGACGGAAGGCTTCACGTTCATGCTCGAACCGTGAATCGGTGTGGACATTGGCCACGACTGTGGTCTGGCCGTCCCTCAGGCTGTCCGCCGACCCCTTGCCGAAGTCTTCGAACCGCAGTCGCTGGCCCAGCAGCGGGGGCAGGGTTCCATCTGTCGTCTCGGCGATGACCTGGATCCAGCCGTCCGTAGCAACCTCGGCGAAGCTGGCCTGCGCGGCGCCCAGACGCCCACCGATGAGCCCGGCGCCCGCGGCGATCGCTGACGCCGCATCCGGCGCCCGCTGCAGGCATTCCTCGATCTCGAGCTGGAAGGCCCGATGCTGTTCGGCCAGCACCTTGTCCGTCGTCTCGGTGGCGGCGCAGTAGAAGCCCGCCACCTGGCCCGCTTCATCCCGCAGGGGGGTGTAGGAGAAGATGAAGTAGCCGATGGGCACGCCCGGGCGACCCGACAGCGCGATAGGAAGATCGATGAAATACTGCGCCTCGCCGGCCATGGTGGCGTCGACGATCGGCTGGAACTCGTCCCAGATCTCGCGCCAGAGTTCCGTGAAGGGCATCCCGATCGCGGGGTGCTTGTCGCCGACGATCGGCAGGTAGCCGTCGTTGTAGAAGGAGGTCAGCTTGTGGCCCCAGGCCACATAGACCGGCTGCCGCGCCCCCAGCATCAGTTCGATCGCGGTCTTCAGCGCCGCCGGCCACGTGCCGGGTGGGCCAAGGTCGCTGGCGGTCCAATCGAAGGCGCGGATCAGTCTGTGGGTTTCCCCGTCACCCGTGAGGAAGGGGAGGTCCAGACCCAGCGATCTCCAATCCGGCAAACGCCACCCCCTCAGGCCCATGGAGCGCACGAAACGCTATGTGAGGCTGACAACGCGCGGAAGGGCGATCGGTTCCGCCCGGGCGCGCCGCCCCTGGCCCCAAACGAAAAAGCCCGGCGCAGGGCCGGGCCGATCGCACACGTCCGGGTCGGCGCAGACTACTTGATCTTGCCTTCGCGGAATTCCACGTGCTTGCGCACGACGGGGTCATACTTCTTCAGCACCATCTTGTCGGTCTTGGTGCGGGCGTTCTTCTTGGCGACGTAGAAGAAGCCGGTGTCCGCCGACGAATTCAGGCGGATCTTGATTGAGGCGGGCTTCGCCATGGCAGCTATCCTTGCGGGGCCAAACGGGATCGCACCGCCGGCGGGTATTCAGGAGGCGCGGAAAATACGAATCCGCGGGCGGAAGTCTATGGCGCGGTATGCTAAAGCGCGGCCGGCTTCATGCCCTTGTCCTTGTAGCGCAGGAAAAGCTTGGGCCGGGTCGGGTCCTTCATCCGCTCGCCGGCTTCCTTGATCATCATCCGGGTCACCGCTGGAAGCTGCAAATCCATAGCCTCCTCGAAGTCGAACCAGGCGATCTCTTCCAGTTCGCCGCAGTCAGCCTGGCGCTCCAGGCTGGTCAGGCGCTCGGCCTCGGCCAGCAGGAACCAGGTGTCGAACCGCTTGCCCACCTGCGGCGGGGTTATCGCCCGCGCGATGACGTCCAGAGCTTCCAGGTCGGCCACGACGCCCTGGGCGGCGAAATCCTTCCAGGGGCCGGTTCCTCGGCTCTCTCCGGGCTTACCCAGCAGCAAGCCGGTCTCCTCCCAGGTCTCACGGACGGCAGCCAGGGCGAGCGCCCGCCCGCGGCCGGCGGGCAGGTGCTTGTCGAACAGCCCGCGCACGTCGGGCCGCAGGTCAGTGGCGAACGGCGCGCGATAGTCCGCACGGTCGATCCTGCCGCCCGGGAACACCCACCGGTCGGGCATGAAGCTGTGGCCGCCGTGACGCTTCCCCATCAGCACGCGGGGCTTTGGTCCGTCGCGGCGGATGATCATCACCGTGGCGGCATTCTTGGGACGGACGGCTTTCGCACCCGGAATCCGGGGCGGTCCCTCAGGCTTGTGGGGCGGCGGTGCTTCGAGGCTCATGAAACAACTGTATGACTTTGCGTCGGCCGGAGGGAAGGGCGACCTTGCGG
>JANPKX010000649.1:0-7207 GCA_031426235.1 Alphaproteobacteria bacterium
TAGATCTCGGCCATCCAGTCCTGCGTCTGGCCCATGGCATGGTTGGGATAGCACGAGCAGGGCCAGTGGCAGAGCGGCGCGGCCGTCGAGAAGCACGCCTTGCAGGGGTGGATGTGGCGCCCGTACTCCGAGGTCAGCCGCGACAGGTCCAGCACCGTGACCTCGGTGTTTTCCGCCGCCTGGAAGATGTCGCGCGCCATCTCGGTGAACCGCCAGGACTTGGACATCTCGCCCGGACAGGTGTGCTCGCTGCGGGACGAGGCGTTGATCACCAGGAACCGCGCCGGCCCCGCGCGATCCTCGTGCCGCGCCCGGGCGGCGGCGATGGCGTCGCGTCCGGCCAACCAGTCCACGGAAAGATCGTAGTCCGGATCGGCGAAGTCTGGTCCGGCTTTGCGGGTGATCGGCGCCTTGCGATGATTGGAATAAGCGTCCCAGGCCGTCTGTGCGATGCGCTCGAGTTCGCCATCCAGCGTGCGAAAGGCCGGGTCGCTGAACTGTTCCAGGTAGCGCTTGCGGAACGTCGGCTGGTCCAGCGTGGTTTCGGGCATCCCCTTGCGGGGTTCAGGCGCTTGCTTTGGCATGTTTCGCCAACGGCTTGTCCGGCTCGGAGTTCCGGAGGCGGTTGTGCACCGCCGTGGCCGCGATGGCCGCCTCGCCCTGCGCGGTCGAAATCTGGTTCAGCCCTCGCACCACGTCGCCGGCGGCGAACAGCCCGTCGACCGAGGTCTGCTGATGATCATCGACCACCAGCCGCCCGTCGTCGTCCAGGCGGGCGCCGGCCTGTACCGCCAGCCGGGTGCGCGGCGTGAAGCCGAGGGCGGAGTATATCACGTCGAACGGCCGGGGCTCGTCGGCGCCGAAGTCGAAGGCGGTGATCCGGCGTTTTGCGATGACGACGCTCTGGATTGCGCTCTCAACCACCTCCACGCCCGCCTGCGCCGGCCGCGCGCGCGTGGCGTCTGGCAGCGAACCTTCCGGTCCCACATGGATGAAGGTGACGTCGTCCGAATAGCTTTTCAGGAACACCGCCTCCCCGGCGCAGTGGTCGTCCACGCCGACGACGCCGATGCGTTGGCCTCTGGCCTCATAGGCGTCGCAGATCGGACAGATGCGAACTAGCCCGCGCGCCACGCCCTCTTCCAGACCGGGTATGGGCGGGACCTTGTCCTTCACGCCGGTCGCCAGGATCACCGTGCGCGCCCGCCGCGCTTCCCCGCCCAAGGTGAGTTCGAAGCCGCCCTCGAACGCCACGAGGCTATCGACCCGCCCTTGCCGGATCGTGGAACCGTATCGCTCGGCCTGGCGCCGCATGCGGTCCAGCAGCACCGGCCCGCGCACGCCGTCGGGGAAGCCGGGATGGTTGTGGCTGCGCGGGATCCAGGCCGCGCGGCTGTCGCCGGACTCGATGACCTCAAATCGTCGCTGGAAACGCGCGAGGTAGATGGCGGCCGTCAGGCCCGCGGGACCCCCGCCGACGATGATACAGTCCAGGATGTCCGCTCGGCTCATGCCGCCCAAACGCGGCAACGGTTGTTTGGCGCCATGCGCCGGCCGTTTCAGTCCAGAAAAATCGCGTTGCTGAGCAGCCAGACCGCGCCATCCGGTCCGCGAACCTCCGCCCGCACCCAGGCGCCCGGCCCGAGATCGAGCGTCAGGGTCTCGTCTTCAGTGGTCAGCAGCGCGGCGTAGCCCGCGGGCGCGGCCGGTCCGGCCAGCATCACCCGCCCCCCTGCCGCATGCGCGACGCGGAGGTTGAGCTTACGCGGCGCGCCGACCCATACGTCCAGCAGCCGATCGCGCGTACCCTGCACGTCGATGAAGACCCGGCCCGCGCGGAGGCCGGCGAGGATGGCGTCATGGCTCAGACCCTCCGCATAGACCACAGTCGTCGGCCGCCCGACGGCTGGGGCGCGCGCCGCATCGAGGCCGGCGTCATGGTTGTCCGAACCACCCACGGCGGTGATGCGGCGGCCGGCGTTGAGCTGGGCTTCCCAGAACGCCACGCCCGACAGCGGACCCGACGCGAGCGCACCATTGACCACCTCGATCGCCCCGATGCGGGCGAAGTCCACCGGCGCGGTCCAGCCGCAGCCCATGCAGGCCTCGCCCGAGGGCAGGCCCGGGTGGTTGATCGAGACCAGCGCGCCCGCCGCCTCCACCGCGTCCAGGATCGCGGCCATCGTTGGCGCGCGCGGGCCGCCCAGCTGAAAGTCCAGCGGCGCCGTCGTCCCCAGGACATTGGCGTGGCCCTGGAAGGTGGTGATCTCGCGTCCAGGGATCAGCAGCAGGCGGTCGTAGGCGGGCTGCAGCTCGGCCAAAGCCTGGAAGTGCGAGGTCGTGTTGTGGTCCGTGACCGCCACGAAATCGAGCCCGCGCGCCACCGCGGCATCCAGGGTGCGGAACACCGGGCAGGGCGCCCTGGCTCCCGACTGCGCCGCGCACGCGCCATCGGAGTGGCCGGTGTGCAGGTGCAGGTCGCCGCGGTACCAGCCGGGGCCGGCCAGGTTCGGCGCGCCGGGAAAGCCGTGGAAGGCGCCGCCCCGGTCCAGGGTGATCTTGGCGACATACTCGGCCTTCGCCCCCTGGCGCAGGTTGGGCACGCCCAGGATCAGCCGCCACGTCCCCGCCGGCAACGGGCCGGCCAGGTAGGACGGGGTGGCCCAGGTCTCGGTCAGGGTGAAGGCCGCCTTGTTTCCCCCGCTCCAGCCCCGGAACCGTTGCGGGTCGCGCAGCCCGATGTCGATCACCGACTTCTGGTCCTTGCCGGTGTAGTCGAACGCGACCGTCAGGCCGGTGGTCCCCGCCGGCACACGGAAGGCGACCTCGCGATAGGTCTGGTGATCCGCGCCGGCCAGTGCGCCCCGGAGCGTCAGCGTCTCGGCGGCAGCCGGGATTGCGACGGCCAGGGCCGCCGCGATCGCCACGAAGAAGGAGAGAGCCCGCCGCATTAGAAGCGATATAGCACGGCCGCCTTGAAGGCGCGGCCCAGCTCTGGGCGGGCGAGGTAGAAGCGCGCGCCCGCCTCGCCGGAGATGAATTGGCCGGCCCGCGGATTGCCCTCGGTCAGGCCGATTTCGTTGGTGAGGTTCGTGCCCGACACGAAAAGCTGCAGCTGATCGGTCACGTTCAACCGAACCTGGGCGCTCAGCAGCGTATAGTCCGGAATGATCAGCGTGTTGGCGATGTCAGAGAAGCGCTTGCCGTAATACTGGATTTCCAGCTGGGCGCGCAGGCGGTTGTCGAACAGGTTGACGCCCGGCGTGACGCGCAGGCTGACCTTCGGATTGCGGATCTGCTGGTTGCCCGAGAAATCCCGGGCCCGGAGGCAGTCGCTGCCGGCGGTCGGGCTGTCGCTGGGCAGGGGGCACCCGCCCGCCACCTTGGCCACCCGCTCGTTGAAGACGAACTTGCCCAGCGTCGCATCCTGGAGGGTGGCGTTGAAGGCGGTGTCGAACCAGGGCGTCGGGCGAACCACGCCCTCGAGCTCCACGCCGTGGGCCTTGGTGGAGGCGAACTCGGTGCGGCTGACGAAGGCGTTCGTGGCCTGGTCGAACCGCGTTTCGGTGAGGCTCTGGCTGTCGAAGTGCGTGTAGAATCCCGTAGCGTAGAACGAGAACATCGGCCGTTCGATCTTGATGCCGCCCTCCCACAGGTCGATGCCCTGCGCGCGCGGATCGGTACGGGTGGGATTGGTCAGGAAGTCGCCCAGCGAGGGCAGCCGGAACCCCTTAGTATAGCGCCCGAAGACACCGACGTCCGGTCGCCACTGATAGTTGACGCCGACCGTGGCGCCCCAGTCGTCGAAGTCGCGATCCAGCGGATCGAACGCCCCCGTCCCGCTGATCGCCTGGTCGTCGGCCAGGCTGGGGGTCTGGCCCAGGTTGATCGTCGCGCTGCGTTCGTTGCGGCCGGTCAGTTCGATGCGCTCCCAGCGCGCCCCGACATCCACGCGGAACTGGTCGGTGATGCGCCATTCGTCGGCGGCATAGAACGCCAGGGTCTTGGAGCCGCCTTCGGCGTTGTTGAACTGCGTGCCGTAGCGGCTGACGCCGTTCTCCGTCGTGGTCGCCACGACCTGGCCGGTCGCGTTCAGAAGCTGCAGGTTCAGCGGGCGGGCGCGTTCACGCACGTCGATGAGTACCGCCGCGCCCTGCTGCAGGAAGCTCTCGTCGACGTCAGCGTAATAGACGCCCAACGCGACGTCATGGCTCTGGCCGCCCAACTCGAACTGCCGCGTGACCCTAAGGTCGCTGATCAATTCCTTGAGCTTGATGTCCTGCTCGCGGACGAAGGCGTCCATCACCAGTCCCGTGCCGTTGCCGGCCACCGGGTCGAACGCCCCGCCGCCATCGGCGTAGAGCAGCCGTCCGCTGACGGCGCCGAGCGCCGCCGTGCGGGCCACGTCCTGGGCGATGCGGGCCGCGCCCGCCACCGGCGTGTTCGGGAACAGGCCCGACCGGCTGATGTCGCTGTCGTGGTAACGCAGGCCCTCGGTGATCTTCCAACCTGCCAGGTCCAAGCTGGCGCGCGCGGTGTACTGGTCGATCTTGACGTCGGTTCCGCGCGTGAGGTCGAACGGAAAGGCCCCGCGGTTGGTCCGCAGCGTGAACCGGGACGTCGGCGGGCCATAGAGCGTCCCATAGCGCGCATCGAACCCGGGAATCTGCGCCGTGTCGCCGTCGGCGTCGAAGGTCAGCGGGATGCCCAGGTAGAAGATGGTGTTGTCGTCGACGTGCTTGAAGTCGAGGTCGATGGATCCGAAATCGAAATCACGGCCGGCTGAGACGCGGAACTGCCCGCCTTTGTCGGCCTTGAACCCCGGCTCGCGGACACCGTCGCTCTCGCGGTAGAAGCCGCCGGCGCCCAGACGGAACCCGCCAAGCGTGCCGCCCACCCACGCGTCGCCCCGGTAATAGGCGTGCTCGCCGCCCTCGACCTTGACCAGGCCTTCAAACCGCTCGCCGGGACGGCGGGTGATGAAGTTGACGATGCCGCCGGGCGCATAGGACGCGAAGATGCTGGAGGGCCCGCCGCGCACCACCTCGATGCGGTTCACCGTTTCGTCGATGCGGACCGAGAAGTCGGTGTTGAGGAAGCCCAGGCCGCCGTCGTGCTGAACGGGCAGGCCGTCCTCCTGGATGGCGATGGCCGCGAAGCCCTCGATGGGGATGCCCCGCGCGCGGATGTTGGCGCCGCCCACGCCGCCGGAGGCCTCGACCCACAGGCCGGGCACGTTCTTCAGGGCTTCCGCCACGCTGGGCGGTGATTGCAGCCGAAGCTTCTCCTCAGACACGGTGGTGATGGCGTAGGACGCCTCGACCTTGCGCTGCGTGGCCGAGGCGGCGCGGCCGGTGACAACCAGTTCCCCAACCTCGGTCGCAGCCTCGTCGGCTGCAATAGCGGGCAGGCCGAGGCTGAGGGCGGAAACGGCGGCGGCGACGAAAAGCACGGATTTCATGGGGACCCCAATCGATGGACTGGGGCCCCATTAGTCTCGCGCCTTATCGGTTCCGCGACCTTCCCGTGTCAGTTATTGTGCGATGCAGCATAGGCACACACGGCGTTACGCGGCCTCGTTGCCGAAGATCACCGTGCCGGCGGCCGCGAACATGCCGCCGACGCCCTGACTGAGGCTGATCTTGGCGCCCGGCACCTGGGCCGGGGCCGTGCCGCGCATCTGCCGCACGCTCTCCTGCAGGGCGTACATGCCGTACATGCCTGAGTGCATGTACGAGAGCCCGCCGCCATTGGTGTTGAGCGGCAGCTTACCGCCAATCGCGGTGTTGCGCTCGCGAATGAAGTCCGCCGCCTCGCCGGGCTTCACGAAACCCAGGTCCTCCAGCCCGTACATCGGCAGGTGGGCGAAGGCGTCGTAGATCATCAGGTGATCGACGTCGGCCGGCGTGATGCCCGCCTCCTCGAACGCCTTCTTCCCCGAGATCCTGAACGCCGTCGACGAGTTGAAATCGTACATCTGCGACACCATCGGCGTCTCGACGCTCTCGCCCGTGCCCAGGATGTAGACCGGCTTCTGCGGGAAGTCCTTGGCCCGCTCGGCCGACGTCAGGATCAGCGCGCCGCCCCCGTCGGTGACCAGGCAGCACATTAGCTTGGTGAACGGCCAGGCGATCATGTCGGCGTTCAGCACGTCGTCGACGCTGAGCGGGTCCTTGAAGCTGGCGCGCGGGTTCAGCGCCGCCCATTCGCGCTGGATCACCGCCACCCGGGCCAGGTCTTCCACGGTGTAGCCGTAGGTCTTCAGGTACCGCAGCACCGGCACGGTGAACATCGTCGGCGGGCCGACGGGGCCGTAGGGCATCTCGAACTGACCGGCCAGGCTGGAGGCCGAGCGCGCGAACCCGCCGGCGCCGACCCGGCTGCGGCCGCTCTCGCCGTGGGTGATCAGGATAGTGGTGGCGTGGCCCGCCGCGATGGCCGCCGCCGCGTGGCGCACATGCAGCATGAACGAGCACCCGCCCACGCTGGTCCCGTCCGCATAGGTCGGCTTGATCCCCAGGTAGTGGGCCAGCTCCACCGGGCTGATCCCGGCGGTGGCCACGCCGTCGATGTCGGCGGGCGTCAGGCCGGCGTCGGCCATGGCGTTGAGGGCGGCGTCGGCGTGCAGGCCGATCACCGACACGTCCGGAATACGGCCCATCTTCGTGGTTTCGGCGGCGCCGACCACGGCGATTGATCCAGGCTTCATGGCGATCACGCTCCCGCGGGCTTGAAGAAGGGCAGGGCGATGGTGTCGCTCATCGTCTCGAACGTGACCTCCAGCGGCATGTCCAGCTGCAGCGCCTCGGGCGTCTGCGGGCACCCCACGATGTTGGTCATCATGGTCGGCCCCTCGGCCAGCTTCACCACCGCGATGGCGTAGGGCTCGGTCCCCATGTCCGGGCGCGGCCGCTGGTTGATCACATACGACCACAGCACAGCCTTGCCGCTGGCCTCGAACACCTCGACGTCGCGTGAGCCGGTCTTCGGGCAGAAAGGGCGCGGCGGGAAATAGGCCTCGCCGGTCTGGCGGTTGCGCTGCAGCAGCAGTTTCCCCTCAAGCGCCCCGTCCCAGAAATGTTTCGTCTCCGGCGTCGGGTCCGGCAGCATGCGTGGCGGCATCTGGTGATCTCATCCCTTCGAACAATCGGTTTGTTATCGGCACACCAAAGACGAGACCGGGCGTCTTGTCGACTGGCGGTTAGAC
>JANPKX010000650.1:0-2089 GCA_031426235.1 Alphaproteobacteria bacterium
GCTTCGGCAAGTGTGGCGTGCAGCGCCAGCGTCAGTTCCGTGCGGACCAGCGCCTCACGCGCCAGGGCGTCCTGGGCCAGCCGCGCGGCGCCGGCATAGTCGCGCCGCAGGCCGGCCGCCAGGCCCCTGACGGCCCGCGCCTTTTCCGACAGGCCCGCAACGGGCGCCGGCGTTTCGGGTGGAACGGCCTGCGGCGAAACCGACTCAGGCCGGACAGCGTCTGGCGGGGTCATGCGCCCTCGGTCTCCAGCCATTCCTGGAAACTGCCGTGCCCCGAGGCGAAGGGGTTGGGGAAGGCGGTCTGCAGGTCTTCCCGTTCGCGATAGAGCACCCGGTGCGGCTTGGCGATGGCCTCGCCGTTCTCATAGACGCCAAAGGCCCACCAGCGCTCCGGGATCGCCGGGTCGGTGGCGGCCGCGACCTCGCGCTTGTACCAGGCCCAGATCTCATAGACCTCGAAGTTGCGTCCGGCGTATCGCCGCGTCATGGCGTCGCCCACTGCGCCCAGCTTGGTGAAGTGCCAGAACCTCAGCGGCGCGCCGTTGACGGTGATCGCCCCGTCCTTGCCGATCGCCACCTTGCGGGTCGAAAGGTTCCAGCTGGCGACGTTGTAGCCGGGATCGCGGATGATCTTGAGCCGGTCGAACAGCGCCGGCACGTGATCGCACCACCGCTGGTCGACGAACAGACCGTTCGGCATGTCGTCATAGCAGTAGCGCAGCAGCCGATCGTTCCACCACTTGGCGAACCGCGCGCCCTCCCCGGTCGTGCGGATGGCGACGAATCCTAGGTTGAAGATGCCGGTGCGCGAGGCCGACAGGTCGTTGTCGAGGATGGCGGCGTGTTCGTCGTTGGCGTCGATCAGGTGCGGCGTCAACAGGATATCGTGCTCTTCCAACCACGCTTCCAGCGGGCTGAGGCTGCCCAGGGCCGCCGTATCGGGATCCATGTAGATCACGGCGTCGAAACCCCAGCCGCAGGCCTGATGCAGGAACGGTCCCTTCACCGCGGTGCAGACCTCCACGACGTCGTGCTTGAACAGCCAGCTCTCGAAGTCCGGGATGGCGAGGTCGCTGGCCCAGACCAGCCGGTCGAACGGCTCGTTCGCCGGGTCGAAGGCGAAGCCTTCCGGCGGCCTGTCGGTGATCAGGGCGGCCAGTTCCCAATCGGGATGATGCGTCCTCAGCGTCGCAAACAGGACGCGGGCGCGGTTCAGATAGCTGAACGTGAAGCTGGAGTAGCAGAGAATCTTCATGATCGAGGCTGGCCCTCAAGGTCCAGGCTGAGGGCGCTGTAGCGCAGGTCATAGAGCATCGGGCGTCGCCGCGCTCGGCCAAGTTTGAGGATGTCGCCAGACCTGAACGCCGCCGACAGCGCCGCCTCGTCGGGCAGGACCGATCCATGACCCCGGTCGCGAACGAAGGCCTGGACGTTGCCGCTGTCGGGCCCCGTGACCACCGCGCAGCCGGCAGCTGCCGCCTCATAGGCGACGAAGGAAAACGTCTCGCGGCACAGGGGCCAGATGAGGACCGCGTCGACATCCGCGGCCTGCAGCGCTTGCGACATGGCGGAGGGTTGATCGCGGCCGACCGTAACCGGCTGGAACCGGACCGGAGTGGCCAGATCCGCGCGCGCGCCCAGATGGACGAAGTCGTAGCGCTCGTCGCCGGCGAAGGTCGAGACCAGTCCCCGGAAGATCGCCCAGCCCTTATGCGTCACCGGCAGTCCCGCGTAAGCGAGGCGGAAGGGTCGCCGGGGGCTGGGCGCGGAGGCGGGTCCCCGCGGCGTCAGGGTCGCATGCGGCAGAACAACCGCCGCGGCGGCGGGCAGGCTCGTCGCCTGCCGCCAAAGGTCGAGGGTCACCTGCGACGGGGCGGCCACGGTCAGGCGAAGCGCGCCGAACAGCTGCGCATGGGCCTCGGCGTGCCGCGCGCGCCAGGGGCCATAGAGACAGACTCCGCAGGCGGCGCTGTCCGGCGGGGGGGCGCCGCAGTCCTGGACGTCGTTGCGCAGCAGGTGAAAGCCCGCGCAGACACTGGCGAAGTCGTGCAACCAGAATGTCCCTGAGCGCAGTCCGGCCGCCGCCAGC
>JANPKX010000651.1:0-13023 GCA_031426235.1 Alphaproteobacteria bacterium
CTTCGATCACCAGATGAAGCCGACCAAGGTCAAGATCCACATGATGCAGGCACTGAACGGCGGGACGTACTGGATCTTCGTGAAGCGAGTCTGATCTGTGCGTGACGACCACGCGCCGGATGCGCACTGGCCAGCAGGTCCGCGGTCGTCTTTACCGGCGCCAGCAAAAGCCGCCGCGCGATCGCCTCGGTCTCGAGCTCGGCCTTGCGGCGCGGCGCCAGGAAGGTCGCGACCACCTCGCGGAGGCCCAGCAGGTCGGGGATCAGCGGATCGTCGGGCTGGATCCGCATCGGGACCTTGGTCCAGTCCCAGGTCTGGAAGCGCGCCGGCAGCGCGCCCTCGGCACGCATCCAGTCGAAAAGCAGGTTGCTGCGAAGGGCTGCGGGACCGCCGCCCACCCCCAACTCCACCAGCCCATCTGCGCATTGCCATTTGGGGCCGCGAAGGGGGTTGGGCTTGCCAACATCCTCCGGGGCGCGCACCGGGCGGGGCGCCAGCACATACTCGGGGTGGCCGACCGCGGGTCCGGCGGTCACCGAGAGCGTGGTTGGTGACAGGGCCTGCTGGACCGAGACGTCGACGTGCTGGCCGCGCCCGCTGGCGTCGCGCGCGAGGACGGCCAACAGGGCGCCGGCGGCGGCGTCGGCCGCCCCATGCAGCCAGGACTGGGTAGCGCTGATCCGGAGCGGCGGGCCTTCGACATCGCGGTGCGGATGCAGGGGGCCTCCAGCCGCCCAGAGGGTGAGGTCCGAGGCGGCCCAGTCCCGCTTGGGCCCGTCCGACCCGAAGGGCGTCACAGTGGCGTAGATGAGCGCCGGATAGTTCTGACTCAGAGTCGCGAAGTCCAGTCCCCGCGCGGCCAACCAGCCTGGCGCCGCCGACTCGATCAGGATGTCGGCGCCCGCCAGCAGCTGGTGCAGTTGGTCGCGCCCGGCCTCGCTCTCCAGGTCCAACACAATGCCGCGCTTGCCCATGGCGAAGGCGGACCAGTAGAGCGAGCGGCCCACATCGTCGAACGGCCCGACGGCGCGCGCTCTGGACCCGCCCGGCGGCTCGACCTGGATCACGTCGGCCCCCAGCTTGGCCAGCATCTGCCCCGCCAGCAGACCGCGCTCGTCGGTCAGGTCGATGACCCGCAATCGCGATAGCCAGCCGGTCCCGCCGCGTTCCATCCCGCCCCCCCCCGCATATTTTCCGGCAAGCTTAGGCTGGCGTCGTGCTGGCAACCACAGGCGAATGCATCACGAGATGACCGATCAGGCCGCCTCGACGGGCTCTCCGTCCAGGGTCGCGGTTAGGCGTCTGGGCAGCATGAGCAGCATCGGCAGGATCATGGCGTAGACGCCGATGCTGGCGAAAAGGGCGGTCTGGTAACCGCCCTGGCGCTCGAACAGCCACGCCCCGAACACGTCGCCGAACCGGAGCGAGATGTAATACATGGCCACGAACATCATCATCATCGTGCCCTGCAGGCCGGGCGGGCAGGCGCGGATCGCCAGGTCGGTGTAAGCCGCCTGGGCCAGGCCGCCGATCACGCCCATGAGGACCGCCGCGACCAGGGCCTGGGTCGGGGTCTGGGCGAACAGCATCGGCGTCATCTGGGACACCGCCAGCACCGTGCCGACCCACAAGAGCACGTTCAAGCGCACCCGGCGGCACAGCCAGGCGTAGGCCAGATAGACTGGCGCGAACGAGCCGAAGAAGAGCCCGTACCAGGCGCCCACCTGGGCGTCGGTCGCGTGCAGGTCGTTGCTGAGGTGAAAGGGCATCACCACGCCGATCGCCGGCGAAAACTGCCAAAGCAACTGGATTGCCATGATCGGATATAGCGGCTTGTGGCGCAGGAGCCTTCCGATGTCCGCCAGCACGGTGTGATCGCGGGCTTTGGCGTGGTGGTGATCGAACAACCTCCGGGGGCCGAATGCGCCCAGCGCCGCAATGACGATCATCAGCACGCCGCCGACCGCAAACAGGGTACGCGCCGCCATCGCCGCGTCGCGGCTCTCCAAATAGCCGCTGAGCGCACCACCCAGGAAATAGGCCGCCAGACTGGGCAGGGCCAGCGCCAGATTGCCCATCACGCTGACTTGCCCGGTCATCGCCTCGGCCTGCCCGATCGCCGAGGTCGCGCCACGGCCCGCGGCCCAGACCATCTGGATCATCGCGGTGGCGACCAGCACGCCGGCCAACAGCACCCAATACGTGGGTGCGAGCAGCACCATGCCGCCGTAGGCCGCCGCCGCGGCCAGGCCGAAGATCGCGATATGCGCGCGATCACCGCCGCGGAACGGGCTCCAGGTGTCGCGAAGGAACCCGAAGGCGAAGCCGGCGAACAGCGGGATCGAGGCGATCAGGTTGAACGTGGCGACATCATCGGCGCCCTGGCCGAGCTTGTTCTTGAGGAAGAACACCACCGGAAGTCCGATCAGGCCTTCGTAGGGCACGGCGAATTGCAGCAAGGTCAGCAGCAGCCCGCCGTAGATCAGCAGGCGCGTGCGTTCGCCGGCGACCATTGGCGCGGCGTTGGTGTCGATGGTCATCTAGGAGCCCCCCGGTCCCGGCATGGCGCCAGTCTAAACTGTCCGAGAGCCACGCGTCCTGGCGGGTGGCGAGGATTTCAGTCTATCTGACCAAGATGCCCGTTTCGTCCGCCTACCGCCCCGATCCACAATTCCCCGGTCTCGGCGCGGAGTTTGCCGATCCGGTGGCGGCCGCGAACTTTCCGCAGACGATCCTGCGCTATCGCAATGACCGCGCCGCGGCTTCGGTCGGCCTCGACACCCTGTCCGACGCTGAGTGGATCGCCCATTTCGGCCGGTTCGAGCCCTTGCCCGGCAACATCGATCCGCCGCTGGCCCAGCGCTACCACAGCCACCAGTTCCGCGGCTACAACCCCGACCTGGGCGATGGCCGCGGCTTCACCTTCGCCCAGCTTCGCGAGGCGCAGACAGGCCGGCTGCTCGACCTGGGAACCAAGGGCTCCGGACAGACGCCCTGGTCGCGCGGCGGGGTTGGGCGGCTGACGCTGAAGGGCGGCGTGCGCGAGGTGCTGGCCACGGCCATGCTGGAGGCGCTGGGCGTGCCGACCTCCCGCTCGTTCTCGCTGATCGAGACCGGCGAGGCGCTGGAGCGCGGCGACGAGCCCAGCCCAACCCGCGGGGCGGTGCTGGTGCGGCTGTCGCACAGCCATATCCGTTTCGGCAGCTTCCAGCGTCACGCCTATCTCCAGGAGGCTGGGCGGGTGGGCGCCCTCGTGGACCATGTGATCGCCCACTACTACCCCGAGCTGGACGGCGCGCCGGACCGGCCGGCCGCGCTCCTCAACGCCGTCTGCGAGCGGGTCGCGCGGATGACGGCGGGCTGGATGGCGGCCGGTTTTGTCCACGGCGTGCTCAACACCGACAACATGAACCTGACCGGAGAGAGCTTCGACTACGGCCCTTACCGGTTCATGCCGCACTCCGACCCGAACTTCACCGCGGCCTACTTCGATCACCAGGGGCTCTACGCCTTTGGCCGCCAACCCGAGGCCGTGTTCTGGAACCTGCAGCAGCTGGCGGGATGCCTGTCGCTGGTGACGGACAGCGATCCGCTGGTGGAGGCGCTGAACGGCTTTGGCGCGACCTATCGGCGCGAGCTGATGCTGGCGATGCTGCGCCGGCTGGGCGTGAAGCCGCAGGACGCGGAGGCGAGCACCGCCCTGGTGCAGTCTGCTTTCGTGGCCATGGCCGAAGGCGGCGAGCGCCTGCGCTGGGAGCCGATGTTCTTCGACTGGTTCTGCGGGCGCGAGGATCGGGCCATGGCCGGGCCGCGCGCCGGGCTCTATGCCGAGCCGGCGTTCGATGACTTCCGCCAGAAGCTGAGCGAGTTCGAGGCCGACCGGCCGGACCGCCTGGCGCATCCCCTGTTCGCGGGGCCGGAGCCTGAGGAGCTGCTCTACGACCAGATCGAGGCGCTGTGGGCGCCGATAGCGGAGGCGGACGACTGGTCCGCCTTCCACGCCAAGCTGGCGCGCATCGAGACGGCGCGTCAGGCGTGGGGGTTCAGCGGCTAGCGCCTCCTCTCCCCGCGCGGAGCGAGAGGGGAGAGGATTAAGGAGAGGAGCGGCGCGGGGCGTGCCGCCGCCGCTCCGGATTCAGCCAGAATCCAGAGTAGGATGCTCGCCGCCGCACGCGTCCAGGATCGACTCGCAGACGCCGTGCCGGTTGGTCAGAACAGCGCTGTTCCAGAAGCGGATGACGCGCAGGCCTAGCCCTTCCAGATAGGCGGTGCGGCGGGTGTCGTATTCCACCTGTTCGGAGTGGTGGCCGCCATCGAGCTCGACGACCAGAGCGGCCTCGACACACAGGAAGTCGACGATGAACGGACCTTTCGGAACCTGACGTCGCCAGCGCCAGCCGCCCAGGCGCCGGGCGCGCAGGGCGTTCCACAACTTCGCCTCGGCGTCAGTGTCTTCGCGGCGAAGTGCTCGGGCCCGGTCGCGCGGCGTCGTGTCCTTGATTGTACGGAAGGTCGCCATGCGCCGGATCGTGGATCACGCCCGGGCCATCGCGCAAGTCGCGCCTTTCGCCCTTGCATCCACTCGCGCCTCCTCTCCCCCCGCGGAGCGAGAGGGGAGAGGATTGAGGAGAGGGGCGGCGCAGGGCGTGCCGCCGCCGCTCCGGATTCAGCCAGAACCCACGCAGTGTCCGAAAATCAGCCATCCGCCCGCCCGGTCGTGGGTTATGGCTGGACCATCACGGCTGCTTAGCGTCCGCGCCGCCCCTCTCCCTACCCTCTCCCCTCTCGCTACGCGGGGGGAGAGGAGGCGCGAAGGCCCTGCGACGGCTCGACCACGCTCATCGTCCCGCCCCAGCAAGCTGACCCTTGATAGCGACCGCTGACCACCCCTACCGCGCCGCCGTACTCGCCCTGACCCGCGTCGCCCACTGCGCCAGCACCACGCCCGCCAGGGTCACGGCCGCGCCCAGGGCCTGCAGCGGGCCGATGGGTTCGGCGAACAGGAGCCAGCCGAGCCAGGCCGCGACGATCGGCTGAACCAGCACCACCACCGAGGCGGTCGAGGTCGGCAGGCGGCCCATGGCCCAGGCGATGGAGCCCTGGCCGGCCACGTGCATCACGCCCAGCCCGACGCAGGCCGCCCAGCCGGCGGCGCTGGCGGCCAGGATCGGCTCGCCCAGCAAGAGCGCTGTCACCAACATCAGCGGCGCGCCGACGAGGCTGACCCACAGCATCAGCCGCGTGGTGGTTTCGGTCTGGCGCGCGCGCGCCATGGCCAGGAAATAGAGCGCGTACCAGACGGCCGTGAACACCGAGAAGGCGTCGCCCAGCGGCTGGTTCTTCAGGCCCCCGCCGCCCTTCTCGAAGGCCATCATCCACGCGCCGCCGACGGCGAGGCCGACAGCGACCAGGAACAGGGCCTTGGGCCGTTGCTTGAGGAAGATCCAGGCGAAGGCGGTGACGGCCACGGGGGTCAGGTTGGACAGCACCGTAGCGTTGGTGACGGAGGTGTATTTGATTCCGTAGTGCCAGAACCCGAGGTCGAGCGCGAAAAAGAGCCCGGCCCATAGGGCCAAGGGGTGCGCCCGCCCGACGCCGCCTGGCGCCCGAGCGGCCATCACCCCCAGGATCGGCAGGGCGAAGGCCAGCCGCCAGAACCCGGCCGCTGCGGGTCCGGTCTCGGCCAGCCGCACCAGGATCGGCGACAGGCCGATGACGCAGGCGCCCAGCAGCAGGACCGCGAGGGCCCGGATGTCCGTCCTGGCCGGCGCGTCGTCGGCGTTCTCAGCCAAATCCCAACTCCCCCCGCACTTGCGCGGGGGTGATACCGCGTTCGCGCAGGCTGCGCAGGGTTTCCGACCGGTTCCGTTTGGCCAGACGCTGGCCGTCGGGTCCCAGGATCAGCCGGTGGTGGCGGTAGGCCGGGGTCGGCAGGCTCAGCAGCGCCTGGAGCAGCCGCTGGACATGGGTCGCTTCGCGCAGGTCCTCGCCCCGGATCACGTGGGTGATCCCCTGGAGCGCGTCGTCGACCACCACGGCGAGGTGATAGGCGACGCCGACGTCCTTGCGGCCCAGCACCACGTCTCCGCCCAGCTCGGGCCGCGCCGCGACCGCCTCACCGTCGTCCTCGAACCGCAGACCGCCAAAGCCGCCCAGCCGGCGCGAGGCCGCCTCGAGCGACAGCCGCCAGGCGAAGGGCTCGCCCGCGTCCAACCGGTGGGCTTCCTCGGTGGCGGGTAAGGGAGCGCCGCGGAACGCCTCGATGGGGCCATGCGGCGCAGAGGTGATCCCCGCGATCTCCGCGCGGGTGCGGAAACACCGGTAGAGCAAACCCTGGGCGATGAGCCGATCCAGAGCCGCCTGATGATCCGCGGTGTGCTCGGACTGGCGCCGCACCGGGCCGTCCCAGTCGATCCCCAGCCAGGCGAGGTCATCGTAGATCGCCGCTTCGAACTCAGGCCGGCAACGCGTGTGGTCGATGTCTTCGATCCGCAGCAGGAACCCGCCGTCCGCGACCCGCGCGGCGGCATGAGCGCTCAACGCCGAAAAGGCGTGGCCCTTGTGCAGATACCCGGTGGGTGAAGGGGCGAAGCGGGTGACGAACACCCGCTATCGATTAGCAGCCGCCATGCGGCTTGGGGAACAGGCCCATGTGGTTCAGCACGGCTTCGAAGAACGCGCGCTCGCCGCCCAGTTCCTGCTTGAGGTGGTCGAACTGTTTGAAACTGGCCATTTCGGCAAGGCCGTGGGCGCCGCACCAGGCCGCGGCGCTGGCCAACTCCAGATGGCGCTCCGCGTTCGGGTCGGCGCCGTGGGCGATCATCGTGTCGCGCACCATACAGTAGGCGCTGTCCTTGTTCTCCTGCACACCCTCCGGCAGTTCGTCCTTGTCGCGCGCCGCGTCGTACATCACGCGGTAGAGCGCCGGGTTCTCGCGGGCGAAGCACACGTAGGCCACGCCAAGGGCCGTGAGCTGCTGGATACCCTCGACCTGGTCCCGGGCCGCGGCCATTTGCACCCCCAGAACGTCCCAGCCGACCTGAGCCACGGCGTCCAGCAGTTCGGCCTTGTCCTTGAAGTGGTGGTAGGGAGCCGCGGGACTGACCCCCGCTTCACGCGCCACGGCCCGAAGCGACAGGGCGCTGGGTCCCTCCGCCTCGAGCAGCCGCCGGGCGGCGTCCACCAGGGCGCTGCTGAGATCGCCGTGGTGATACGGGCGCGGTTCGATGCTTTTAGCTTCGCTCATAGCCTTACCATAATTTCATATCTAAGCGCCGTATAGATACCTTGACGTGGTACAGCTTGGACCCTATCTGAGCACCGTTCAAATAAGAAAAGTCCCTCGGATACTCGAGGGTTCCAACTGAAAGGTGTGTGTCATGTCTCTCGTAACCTTCGAACGGTTTTTCGACCGTCTCGCTCCGGCGTTCCTGCTGTTTCTGGGCCTGGTCGCGGCCTTTGCGACGGCGGGCCTGAGCGCCTGAGGCCTACCCACCTCATGGCCGGTCTACTGAGGAGGGGGCCCGCGCGGCCCCCTTTTTCAGTCCAGGTCAGCCATTTCGAACGCGCCGCCGGGCCTGTGCGGAAACGCATAACGGCGTTGCAAAATCGCTGATCTATGCACTGTTCAGATAGTGCTATCTCTCCGTTGTCCAGACCGGACGCCCCCGCTCCCCCGGGGGGATACCAAGAACCAGAATCTACAAACTCAAAGGTGTGTGTCATGTCGCTCTTCAAGTTCGATCGCTTTGCCCCCGTCTTCCTCGTGCTGCTGGGCCTCGTGGCCGCCGGCGGCACGGCGGGCCTGGGCTTCTAGCCCCCACGGTCGCTTTGCGATGGTGGAGAGGGGGCCTTCGGGCCCCCTTTTCGTTTGCGCCGCGTCGTGCGGCCCGATGCGTCCGCGTCGTAGAGTTGACGTCGAATCGGGCCTATAGTTTTCCCGTAAGCGTCAATCTCTTCCACTGAGGGTGCCGTCTTCAGGTCAGAGTTCCACATCACCACCCGCTCCGCGCGCCGCTGGAGGACCTGCCATGCAGGTGCTTAAGGTCGCGCCTACGGGCTTCCCCTGCCTGGTGTTGAACGCCGACTTCAGGCCGCTGTCCTACTATCCCTTGTCGCTCTGGCCGTGGCAGGACGTGATCAAGGCCGTCTTCCTCGACCGGGTCGACGTGGTCTCTACCTATGATCAGGTGGTCCACTCGCCGTCCTTCGAGATGAAGCTTCCCAGCGTCGTGTCGCTGAAGAGCTATGTGACCCAGGATCGGCCGCCGGCGTTCACCCGTTTCAACCTGTTCCTGCGCGACGGCTTCACCTGCCAGTACTGCACGGCCGGCGAGGAGTTGACCTTTGACCACGTCATCCCCCGTTCGCGCGGGGGGCGCACGACCGGGGAGAACATCGTCACCGCCTGCGCGCGCTGCAACCTGACCAAGGGCGGGCGCACCCCGCATGAGGCGCACATGCATCCGCGTCTGAAGCCTCGCCGTCCCACCTCCTGGGAGCTGCAGGACCGCGGCCGCAAGTTCCCCCCGCGCCACCTGCACGAGAGCTGGCTGGACTACCTCTACTGGGACATCGAGCTGGAGGCCTGAGGGCTCAGGCCAAAAGACGCTGGACGCTGTGCTCCACCACCTGCTGGGCGACCGCCGGCGCCAAACCCTGTTCCACCCGCAGGCGCGACCAGGCTTCGAAGCTCAGCAGCAGATCGAGGGCTTCCAGGGTGGCTTGATCGGCCAGGATTTGCGGCGGCAGCGCGGCTTCCAGCCGCTCCCGCAGTTCGGCGATCATCGCCACATAGTCGGAGCCCAGGAACTGTGAGCGATGGCGGAAAACATCGCCGGCGCGCTTGTAGGGCGCAATGATCTCGAACACCCGCGCCCGCCGCGCGATCTGCTCCAGGAGGCGCTCGCGCCAGTCCGCCCCGCTGAGGGGCGTGCGCAGAATGGCGCGGGCGTCGAGGCCGACCACGTGGGCGATCTCGCGGTACAGGCTGTCCATGTCGCGGAAGTGCCGGAACACGGTGCGCAGACCCACGTCGGCGCGCGCGGCCACCTGTTCGGCGCTGGGCGCGACATCCCCCTCGCGCACGATCTGCATCATGGCCGCCACGATGCGGGCGCGATTGTCCGCACCGCGTCGGCGGCGGCCATCGACCGGCGCCGGTGTGGGCTCGTCAGGGCGACTCATGGCGCCATCTCGCCCGCGGCGGGGCGGGGAGTCGAGACGGGGTCGTCGGCTTGACGCACGTACATAGTGACACTCATAATGCCATTATATTCGGTGAGGATAAGCGGCTTATGCAGGTTCTGAGAACGCCGGACGCGCGGTTCGAGGGGCTGGCCGACTGGCCGTATGCGCCGCACTACCACACCGTGACCGATGCCGATGGCACGGCGATGCGCCTGCATTATGTGGATGAGGGGTCTCGCGACGGCGCCACCGTCCTGCTGATGCATGGCGAACCCTCATGGGCCTACCTCTACCGCCACATCATCGCGGGGCTCGTCGCCAAGGGACATCGTGTGATCGCCCCGGACCTGATCGGGTTTGGCCGCTCGGACAAGCCGTCGAAGCGTACCGACTACACCTACGAGCGACATGTGGCTTGGATGAGCCAGTGGCTGACCGACCTGGACCTGAAGGACGTGCGGCTCTTCTGCCAGGACTGGGGCGGACTGATCGGCCTGCGTCTGGTCGCGGCCTTTCCGGAGCGGTTCGCGGGGCTGTTGATCGCCAATACGGGCCTGCCCACCGGCACGGGGATGTCCGACGCGTTCAAGGGCTGGCTCGAGTTCAGCCAGAGCGTTCCGGTCATGCCGATCGGCGGGATCGTCAACATGGGAACAGGCCGCAACCTGACCGACGCCGAGGTCGCCGCCTACGACGCGCCGTTCCCGGACGAGACCTACAAGGAGGGCGCGCGGCAGTTCCCGACCCTGGTGCCGGCGACGCCGGAACACGCCTCGGTGACGCAGAACATCGCGGCCTGGACGGTGCTGGAGCACTTCGACAGGCCGGTGGTGACCGCGTTCAGTGACGGCGACCCGGTGAGCAAGGGCGGTGACCTCTCAATCCAGGCCCGCATCCCCGGCGCCAAGGGCCAGCCCCACGTCACCCTGACCGGCGGCCACTTCCTGCAGGAAGACAGCCCCGCGCAGATCGTCGAGATCCTCGACGCTCTGATCGCCCGCAGCTGAGGAGAGCGCCATGGATGTCGTCAATCAGGTCATGCCTTCACCCCAGCAGGCGATGGCCTTCTTCGGCGGAACCGAGGATGGTCCGTTCGTCATGGTGAACCTGCTGAAATTCAAGCCCAAGGCCGAGTACGCCGATGGGTCGGAGCCCGATCTCAGCGGCGCCGAGGCCTATGCCCGTTACGGCGAGGAAGTGCGCAAGCTGGTCGAGGGCCTGGGTGGCAAGGTGCGCTACGCCGGCGCGGTCACGGGCCTGTTGCTGGGCGAGGTGGAGGACCTCTGGGACATGGTCGCTTTGGCCGAGTATCCCTCGCTGGCCGCATTCCGCGAGATGGCCATGTCGCCGGCCATGCACGCCATCGAACACCACCGCAAGGCGGGGCTGGCGGGGCAGCTCAACATCCGCACGAAGCCGGGATCCGGGTTCTAGACTCCGTAAAGCGCCCGCCGGTCTAGGCCGGCGGACTCGCGACCCGCAGCACCGTTCGGAAGCCGATGTGGTTCTCGCCCGTGTCGGTGGGGCCCGCCTCTCGCGCGGCCGGGCGGTAGCGGTAGCAAAAGTCGGGCGAGCACAGGTACGAGCCGCCCTTGATTACGTGCTTGCGCGCGCCCGGTTCGCGGGGGTCGACGGACAGCACCTCGGGCGGCCCGGCGGGATTGTCGCGACTCGCTGGGGCAAGGTTCGGGCGGTACCAATCCGCGGCCCACTCCCAGACGTTTCCCGCCATGTCGTGCAGCCCGTAGCCGTTGGGCGGGAAGCAGCCGACGGGGGCAGCCTGGCGCTTGTAGCCATCGTCGCCCGTGTCCAGCGCGGGAAAGACGCCCTGCCACACGTTGGCTTGCGGCTTGGCGGCATCGAGCGGGGTCTCGCCCCAGACGTACCGGCTCGCCGGCTTGCCGCCCTGGGCGGCGTACTCCCATTCCGCCTCGGTCGGCAGGTCGCGGCCGAGCCAGCGCGCGTAGGCCAGGGCGTCCTGCCAGGCAATCTGGACCACCGGCCAGGCCTCGCGGCCTTCGATGGTGCTGCCCGGACCCTCGGGATGGCGCCAGTTCGCGCCTGCCACCACCTGCCACCAGGCGCCCGGATTCGATCCGGGCTGGTCGGCGCCGACGAAGACGATCGCGGACGGCTTCAAGGCCTCCAGGGGAAGGCCAGGGTAGGCCTTGGGGTCCAGAGGCTTCTCCGCCAGCGTCACATAACCGGTGGCGGCTACGAACCGGGCGAACTGGGCGTTGGTGACCTCCGTACGGTCGATCCAGAAGTCCCCGACGCGCGTGGGGCGCGGCGGTCCTTCCTCGGGCTTCATGGGCCGCGCGCCCATCTCGAAGGCGCCGCCCTTGATCAAGACCATGCCGGCCGTGGATGATGCGGCCTCAGCCGGCGGAAGGGGCGACAGGCAGGCTCGGGACGTTGCCACGGTCGGCGGCTTCTGCGTTCCGCAAGCGGCGAGCGCCAACGCGGCGCCGATCAGCATAAGAACCGCCCGGCTGCGCATCTCAGCCCCGCCGCGGCCGCAGCGACAGGACCAGGAAGCCGAGAGCCAGGGCAGCGGCAATCGGGCTGGCGTAGTGCTCAGGTGGATGATGCCCGCTCGCCGGCGGGGACAGAACCCACCCGTGCAGGGACATCAGGCCCCGTTCGACGACCACCAGCGAAAGGAACAGCGGCGTCAGGGTCTGGTAGCGCAGCGCCACGGCCAGCATGCCCAGGCCCATGGCGATCTGGGTCGAGCCCTCCCACCGGAACAAGCCGATCGCCAGGTCGCGGCGGTCACCCATGTCGAGCCCGGCGATCACGCCGGCGCCGCCGTCCGGCAGAAAGCTGTGGATGAGGCCCGGGACCAGGGTCATCACCGCGCAGAACAGCAGAAACCAGGGCGATGCGCGCGCGCCGCCGTAGAGCGCGTTGGTCGAGGCCGGCAGGAAGCTCATGCGCTGAGCCTGGCGAGGAACAACTCGGCGATCGCCTCGCCGTCGGTGTCCTGCAGGAAGTGCCCCGCGTCCGGCAGCAGGTCGAAGGTGGCCTGCGGATAACTGGCGGCCCAGGCGCGGCCCCAGGCCTCGGTGAAGATGTTGTCGGCGCCGCCCCAGATGAAGTGAATGGGCTTGGTCCAGCCCAGCAGGGTTGCGAAACAGCGCTGCTGGCCCGCCGCGGCTCCGCCTTCGGGATTTGTGAACGGCAGGCTCAGCGGGAAGCGGCGGGGCCCGGCGTGTCCCTCCCGCCCAAGACCCTCGAATGGCGCGTCATAGCCCCGCCGGACCGTATCGGCCTCGGGCGTCAGCGTCGGGTAGTCGCCGTCCTGGATGATAGCGAACATGTCCTTGGCGGACATGTGTCCCAGCGAGACCATCATGAACCAGCCGAGCGTCAGCCGCTCGGGGATGTTGGTGATGAACATGCCGCCCGGCTGCCATCCGGCGTTCCATCGGTGGATGGCTGGCGAGTATTCGTAACCCTCATGGTGCAGCCAGGTGTTCATGACCACCAGCCGGGCGAACCGCTCCGGCATCTCGGCGGCCTGCGCCAGGCCGATGGGTCCGCCCCAATCCTGGCAGAACAGGGTGACGTCGGTGAGGTCCAGGTGCTCGATCAACGCGCGGTGCGCAGCGATATGGCGGGCGATGGAATACCAGCCGTCATCCGTCGGCTTGTCCGAGCGCCCGAACCCCAGGTGATCGGCGGCGATGCAGCGCCAGCCCCGCGCCACCAGCCGGTCGATGATCTTGCGATTGAGGAATCCCCACGTCGGCATGCCGTGCATCAGCAGGGCGATCGGCCCGTCGCGCGGTCCGACGTCCACATAGTGGAGGCGCAGACCCTGGAACGACA
>JANPKX010000652.1:0-1743 GCA_031426235.1 Alphaproteobacteria bacterium
TCGATCTCGGCTCGTGTCGCCAAGCGCGACCCGAAGCGGCATTTGCCGCCATCGACGATATCGCAGCGCGTCACTTACGGGCAGCCCGCGCAATGCTCGGGGTCAGCATCGTCGAACTTGCGGCTGCAAGTAAAATCTCTAGCTCGACGATCCGCCGGATTGAGGCCGATGATACATCGGTCAAGACTCGCCGCTCTGTTTTCGAACGACTTGTCGCGACCTATCTCGCGCACGGCATCGCTTTCTACGACAGAATGGGCACGGTGAGCGTCGGTGACCGCTGCGCCCGGCCGGAACGATTACTGGAATGGGTTTGACCCGGCCAGGACGTTGCTGTCGAACCCGAGCACGGCCCTCCGCGCCGCCTCCACCCCTACCGCTCAAAAATCCCCATCAGGAGCGGCCGCACGAACACCGCCGCCGCGGCCTTGGGGCGCACGTCCGGCACCAGGTAGCCCAGCTCGGCGCAGGCGTTGAGGGTGGCGCTCAGCATCTGGGCCGCGATCACCGGGTCCACCGGGCGGATCGAGCCTTCGGCGATCCCGTCGGAGATCATGGCGGCGAAGCGGTCGGTGATGCGGCTGGCCTGTTCGACCATGACCCGCTGCATCTGTTCGGGCAGGGCGGTCAGCGCCAGGGTGCGGAGCAGGGGGCCGTCCTCGGAGAGCTGGAATTCGGCCAGGGAGGCGGCGCAGGCCGACAGGCGCGCCCATTCGTCGCCGGGCAGGGCGCCGGCCAGCCGCTGGGCGCGGCGCGTCACCTCGAAGGTCCGCTCGAAGCAGGCGACCACCAGGTCATCCTTGCCGTCGTTGTGATGGTAGAAGCTGCCCTTGGTCACGTTCAGCTCGGCGGAGATCTTGTCGACCGAGGCGCCGCGATAGCCCCGCAGGTTGATCAGCCGGGTGGCGGCCAGCAGGAAGGTCTCGCGCGCCGGCTCCGGCCCATCACGCGCGGCCAGCCGCTCGCTGGGGAAGACCGAGGGCGACCATGTGGCGCCGACCGGAGCCACGCCATGCACGAAGATGTCGACCATGCGGTCGCGGATCCGTGGGTAGTCGTCGGCGTCGTAGCGGGCGAGCCAGGCGCCGCCCCAGAAGGTCTGTTCCAGGATGATCCGCGTGCGGGCCGTGCGCCGGCCGCGCGACATCCAGCAAAGGTCCGGGTGGTCGAAGATCTGCCGCGCCTTGCGGAACAGCCGGCCATAGGCCTGTGCGACTTCCTCGCGGCGCGGCGAGGCCAGGGCGCGAAGTTCCGAGATGATCGGCAGGGGCGGCGCCTTGCCGTCGGCGGCGAGGCGCAGGGTGTCCAGGTAGCGGGTGAAGAAGGCGTGGAGACGCTCCGGCGGCGTCGGGGCCTGGGCGGCGGCCTCGGCGATGGCCGAGAGGGTCTCGATCCCCCGCAAAAGGCAGGCGGCGGCCAAGTCGTCCTTGCGCTTGAAATAATAGGTGACGCTGGTGGTCGACAGGTCGACCGCGGCGGCGGTGTCGCCCAGGGTCAGGCCCTTGATCCCCTTGCGGTTCAGGATGCGGGTTGCGGCATCCAGGATGGCCTCGCGCTTGCGTTCGAACCGGTCCGTGGACTTGGCCACGGCGTTACGTTGAGCCATCTGACGGGTGTTTCCCCACTGCAATGTTGTCTTGCCCCGGAATCAGGGCGCGCGCAAAGAGGTAAGGCGGTCTCAGCTGTCCGAGAAACCAAACGGTGCCCCGGTGCGCCGCACGTCGTCTGACAGGATCTGGCGCC
>JANPKX010000653.1:0-2718 GCA_031426235.1 Alphaproteobacteria bacterium
GGTTTCCTGCAGCAGCTGGACGGCAGGCTCATCCAGCGGAGGGTGCTTGCGCGCGAGGTGGTCGCGGAAGTCGAAGAAGGCTTGGGCGATCAGCGCGGCGACCCCGATGGCATGGTGCGCAATCTGCTGTTCCATCTGCTGGAGACGGGCGAGGCGTTTCCCAGCGCGATCAGCGATCCCCTGCGGAGCGCCGCGATCGGGGCGGCGTTGGTGGGCGTCGCGACAGGCTCCCTGAACGAACTCGGCGCGCAGGTCCAGAAGCTGGCCTATGGCGGCCCCGACGACATCTCTCGCCTCGTTCAGGTTCTGCGCGACGAGGTGGAGTGGACGCTCCGCCGCGCGGTGAACGCGCTGGCCAGGTCGGACGACGGCGCGTGGGTCAGCTTAGCCACGCAGAACCTTGGCTGATCGCCACCGCGCCGGATGAGGTTCGCACCTCAAACCTGACCACGCCTTCCGCATCGCGCTCGTGGCGCACGAAGATGTCCTCGCCCGGGATCACCATGCCCGAGAACCGGCCCGTCAATCGCTTCAGCGCCGAGATATCGCACGCCGCATAGCGCCGCAGGATCATCAGTCCGGCAAGCGCCCAAGTGGCGGTTCCATGCAGGATGATATCCGGCAGGCCGGCCGCGAGCGCCTCGCGCCGCTCCGTATGGATGGGGTTCCAGATCGCGGCGCATTCGGAATAGACGTGCGGCATCTCGCGGGGGATGTGCAATCGATCCGTCGTGGCGTCCGGACCGGGCGCGTCGCGGGTTACCGTGGGCGGCGGAGATTCCAGGGTAACCGCCTCGCCGGTCAGTTCCACATCGCGATAGATCGAACTGGTCCAGGTGGTCGTCACTGGCGCACGGTCGTCTTGTGATCTCGTGATGAGCTTGCACACGGTCAGGACGCCCGCGCGGATCGGGGTGGCTGAGACCAACTGTCCTTCCGTGACCAGGCGGTCGCCAGGGCGCATGGGCCGATGGAACGTCGAGTCCTGAACCGCATGCACCCCGCGCCGCGCCTCGTCGGGCCGCAAGCTGTCGCCCAGCAGTTCGCGCATCGAAAGGACGACCGGCCATTCGGGCGACACGCATTGAAACGGCAGGGCGTTGAACCCCTCGTCCCTGTCGTCGTCGAGAAAGGCCGCTTCCGACGCACCGAGGCCAGCGGCATAGGCCAGAATGGTCCGCGACGTGATCGCGCGTTCGTGCGCCCGTAGGTTCGTTCCCACGCGCTCGGACGGAAAGGGCATGGATCTCGACGCTCCCTCAACGCCGACTGGCGACAGCGAGGCGGCGCCTCAAGTTTTAACTGAACAAGTGCTCAGTCGCAATCCCGCGGGGAAGCCGTCGGCGCCCGCTTTGCACGGAGCGCCCCGCACGGGGGCGGTCCTGTCGGCTACAGGACGTCACGCTCCGGCAGGCTTGGTCGCCACCAGCGCAGACAGCCCGGCAAACCCGGTCGGGGCGACCATTCCGGCAGCCTTCTCGTCCACATAGGCGGCGGCATGGGCATAGACGGTGGTCAGGGCGGCCGTACTGACCGCGGCCGCCACGCGCAACCGCTGATCGGTCGGGCGCATGATCATCCAGAACAGGTTCAACGCCTGCAGCCCGCCCCAGAGCGCGAGCGCGCGGGTGCGGCGCGGTCCGTCCGGCGCATTCCAGACCCGCAGGGCGGCGAGATTGGTCAAGGAGAAGATCGCCGGCCAGATGGCGCGGATCGCGGGTCGCCGGGAGGGTTTCTCACCGGGCGTCGCCGGCTGCGGCTGAAGCGCCGCCACGACGGCGGTGAGGGCGATCGCGCCCACGCAGAGCGCCACGCCTGCCGCAATGTGGCCGCGGGAACGGCCTGACGCGTTGAGCGCGTCGTCCAGCGTTTCTTGAGCCTTGGTCGCCAGGTCCATCGATCACTCCTACGCCCGCTAGAAGACGCAAGGCGCCCTGGCGGTTCCGGGCGCTGTCATCGCGGGCCGCGCGACCATGCTGCGGTAGATCGGATCGAGTCCGGCGAGCCGCTGCAGCCGCCCCTGGAGACGCGCGCAACTATTTCGTCCTGAGGGGAACCTGAAAGCCGCGCCCGGAATTGGACGTCTCGCAGGAGAGCCTGATGCCGGCACGTCTAGAGAACCGCGCGAGCGCAGTGCGCGCATCCCAAGCTCAGCCTTAGACAGTCAACGGAGACATCACATGGCGACAACCGGACGGACCACCGGGTCCAAGACTTCCAAGGCGCGCCGCACGCGCCGCACCAGCCAGCGCGATCCGTTGGCGGTCAAGTTGCTGAAACAGGATCACCGCGAGGTCGAAGGCTGGTTCGACGAATACGAGCAACTGGAGGAAGAGGGCGAGAAGCAGGCCCTGTTCAACCAGATCGCCCTCGCCCTGAAAGTCCACACCGCGCTCGAGGAAGAAATCTTCTATCCCGAGGAGCGGGACGACGTTGAAGACGACATGCTGGACGAAGCCTACGTCGAGCACGACGGCGCCAAGAAATTGATCGCCGAGATCGAAGCCATGAAGCCCTCGGACGACTTCTACGACGCCAAGGTCAAGGTGCTCGGCGAGTACATCAAGCACCACGTCAAGGAAGAGGAGCAGCCCGGCGGCATCTTCGCTCAGGCCAAGAAGGGTGATCAGGACCTCGAGGCGATGGGCGAGCGTATGGCCGCCCGCAAAGAAGAACTGATGGCCGAACTGGCGTCCGCCAAGGCGAACTGATTCTCGG
>JANPKX010000654.1:0-16995 GCA_031426235.1 Alphaproteobacteria bacterium
ATCCCGCGCGAAGCCGACCGCTATTATGGCGTGACGGCGCGGTTCAACTTCTGATCCCACGAACAGGGGCCGGCTCGCAGGGGCCGGTCCCGATCCGCTGCGCTCAGGCCGGCGTGTAGATCACCGTGACCAGCGCGCCGCCGAATGGTGCGCTGCCAAGGCGCGCGTAGCCGCCCAGATGACGGGCCAGCGCGTCGATGACGCCCCTCCCGCTCTGAGGGTCGGGCGGCAGGTCAGGCATGCCGATGCCGTCATCGCGCACGGTGATCTTGATCCGGCCCTCATCGCGAACCAGCCGTATCCAGATGTGGCCGTCCCGCCCGGCGGGAAAGGCATACCGCAACGCGTTCGAGATCGCCTCCGCCGCGATCAGCCCCAGAGCGGCCAGGGCCTCGAAGGGCAGATCCACGTCGGCATCGCAGTCCAGGCGAATCGCGGGCGGGGGGCGCTCGAACCCTTGGATCAGGAAGCCCAGGAAGCGGTCCGCAGGGCCGGTCCGGCGCCCGGCCGCCCCCGCCATATCCCCAAGCGTCGCCAGAACGGATAGGCCGTCCCGGGGTCCCGCCACGGCGCGCCGGGCGCTGGCCGCCAGACAAGCCTTGGCCAGCACGCGCAAGGACTCCAGGCCAGGGTCGTCCGCGGTCACGCTCTGCGGATGGGGGAGCCAGTGCGGCGCGGGGCGCATGATCATCTCCAGTTGGCCCACACCAGCGCCAGCGCGCCGGTGAGGCCAAGGGTGGTGGCTGCGATGCAGGCGGCGCAGTGCGGCGCAGACGCAGCGCCGCAGATGACGCCTAGCGCGGCCATGTGGGTCAGGGCCGTGTCGCCGGCCAGGGCTGCGCTCGCCAACAGCAGAATGCCAAGCAAAGCCACGCCGAGCCGCAGCGGTCTCGTCTCGGAAGGCTGGGTCAGATGGCGCATGCGCAAGAACTCTCGTCGGCGGAGCGCGCGTTGTCGCCCCGGCCGGCCGTCATCGCCTTGACTTCGCTCAAGGCGACTCGCGCCGATCACGGCGAAGAGGGGCTGTCCTTCATCACATGTGAGATCCATGACGCAGCTTGCCGACCACCGCGAGGACACGCCGCTGGATGCGGCCGCGCTCTATGCCTTCACCGGGATCGCCGCGCTTCTCTCGCTGATCGCCACCGCCTTTTCGCCCGACCCCGCGTTCCGGTTCGCCGGCTGGACCATGTTCCTGGGATTCCTCACCGGATTCCTGGCCATGTCCCTCGGGCTGGCGGATCGGCGGTTCCGAACGGACCAGAGCCGGTATGCCGACGGCGTCGTGCGCGCCGGGGTGATCGCGACCCTGTTTTGGGCGATCGCCGGCTTGGCCGCTGGAACTCTGGCGGCCGCCCAGCTCAGCTGGCCGTCGATATTCTATTTCCCCGATTTGCCGTGGCTGAACTTTGGCCGCTTGAGGCCGCTGCACACATCGGCGGTCATCTTCGCCTTCGGCGGCAATGCCCTGATCTGCACATCGTTCTACGTGGTCCAGCGGACGTGCAAGACCCGCCTGGCGGGCGGGGTCTGGCCCTGGTTCGTATTCTGGGGCTACCAGCTTTTCATCGTCCTGGCGGCCACCGGCTACCTGGCCGGAATCACCCAGAGCCGCGAGTACGCCGAGCCCGAGTGGTATGTGGATATCTGGCTGACCGTGGTCTGGGTGGCCTATCTGTTGATCTTCCTGGGCACGCTGTGGCGGCGCAAGGAACCGCACATCTATGTGGCCAACTGGTTCTACCTGGCCTTCATCGTCACGGTCGCCATCCTGCACCTGGTCAACAACGCGGCGCTTCCTGTGGGGCTGCTGGAAGCCAAGAGCTACTCTGCTTTCTCCGGGGTCCAGGACGCCCTGATCCAGTGGTGGTACGGGCACAATGCCGTGGGTTTCTTCCTCACCGCCGGCTTCCTGGCGATGATGTATTACTTCGTGCCCAAACGAGTGGAGCGGCCCGTTTACTCCTACCGCCTGTCCATCGTCCACTTCTGGTCGCTGATCTTCATCTACATTTGGGCCGGCCCGCACCATCTGCATTACACGGCCCTGCCGCAGTGGACCCAGACCCTGGGCATGACCTTTTCGATCATGCTGTGGATGCCGTCCTGGGGCGGAATGATCAACGGCCTGATGACCCTGTCAGGCGCCTGGGACAAGCTGCGGACCGACCCGGTGGTGCGCATGATGGTGGTCGCCATCGCCTTCTACGGCATGGCCACGTTCGAAGGCCCGCTGATGTCTATCCGGACGGTCAATGCCCTGAGCCACTACACCGACTGGGGTATCGGCCACGTCCATTCCGGCGCCCTCGGCTGGGTTGGCTTCATCAGCTTCGGGGCGCTCTACTGTCTGGTCCCGTGGTTGTGGAAGAAAGAGCGGATCTACTCCAACACCTTGATCGAGTGGCACTTCTGGCTCGCGACCACCGGCATCGTTCTCTACATCGCCGCGATGTGGGTCTCCGGGATCATGGAGGGCCTGATGTGGCGCGAGTACACGCCCGAGGGATACCTGGCGAACAGCTTCGTCGAGACGGTCGCCGCCAAGCAGCCTGAGAACATCATCCGTACGATCGGGGGGCTCATGTACCTCGCCGGCGCCCTGATCATGGTCTTCAACGTTTGGCGGACGATCCGCATGCCTGGCGCCGTCAGAAGCGCGCTGCCGGACGCCTCGCCGCCGGCCCCGCGTCTCGCCGCGGCCCAATAGGAACACGGATCATGTGGAAGCAGCACGCCAAGTTCGAGCGGCATTCGCTCATCCTGCTCATCGGCATCATCATCGTGGTGTCGATCGGCGGTCTCGTAGAGATCAGCCCGCTCTTCTACCTGGAGAGCACGATCGAGAAGGTTGAGGGGGTGCGCCCCTACACGCCCCTGGAGCAGGCGGGGCGCGACATCTATATCCGCGAGGGATGCTACGTCTGTCACTCGCAGATGATCCGCCCCCTCCGCGACGAGGTGGAGCGGTACGGCCACTACAGCCTGGCCGCCGAGAGCATGTACGTCCACCCGTTCCAATGGGGTTCGAAACGCACCGGTCCTGATCTGGCCCGCGTCGGCGGCAAGTATTCCGACAGCTGGCACCATGATCACCTGAAAGACCCCCGGTCGGTTGTGCCCGAGTCCAACATGCCGCCCTACAAGTTCCTTTCGGAGAAGGACCTCGACCTGCATGCGATCGAGCAGCGACTGCGGACGTTGCAGCGGGTAGGCGTGCCCTACACGCCGGCTCAGGTGATCAATGCCCGGGCGGACCTGGAACAACAGGTCGACCCCTATGCTGGCGAACGGTCGGACCTGAAGACGCGCTACGGCGCGAAGGTCCCGCAGCGTGATTTCGATGGCGATCCGAACCGGCTGACCGAAATGGACGCCCTAATCGCCTACCTTCAGGTGCTAGGGACGATGGTCGACTTCCGGACGTACCAGGCCAGCGATCCGGAGAACCTGCGATGAACGGTTTCAGCTACGAGGCCGTGGCCCGCTTCGCCCAGCAGGGCGGGACGATCTTCTTCGGCCTGATGTTCCTTGGCGGCCTGATCTACGCGCTCTGGCCGCGCCATCGCCAGGCTTTCCAGCACCTCGCCCAACTGCCGCTCGAAGAGGATGAGGCGCCGCATGTCTGAGCGCGAACACGACCCGCACACCGGCGTTGAGACCACCGGCCACGAGTGGGACGGGATCAAGGAGTTGGACACGCCGCTGCCGCGCTGGTGGTTGTGGACCTGGTACGCGACCATCGCGTGGGCGCTGATCTACTGGGTTCTGATGCCGGCCTGGCCGGGGATCAGCGGCTACACCCGCGGCGTGCTCGGCCGGTCCGACCGGGCCGAGGTCTCCGCCGCCCTGGCGGAGCTGCAGGCCACGCGCGGCGAAGGCCTGGTCAAGCTGAAAACGGCGACGCTGGAGCAGATCGAGACCGATCCGGCCTTGCAGTCCTATGCCCTCCAGGTCGGCCAGTCGGTGTTCGGCGACAACTGCGCGACCTGCCACGGCGCCGGCGGCGGCGGCGGCCGGGGATACCCCAACCTGCGTGACGACACCTGGCTCTGGGGCGGGCGGATGGAGGACATCCAGCACACCATCACGGTCGGAGTCCGCTCGGGTCACCCGGCCGCCCGGGGTGAGACCATGATGCCGGCCTTCGGTCGGGATCAGATGCTGAGCGGCGCCCAGATCGCCGACCTGACCGAGTATGTCGTCGCCCTCTCCCGGCGACCCGCCGACCCGGCGGCGGTCGCGCGCGCCCGGCAGGTCTTCGCCGATCAGTGCTCGACCTGTCACGGAGCGGCCGGAACCGGCGACCCCGTGAAGGGCGCCCCCGATCTGACCGATGGCGAGTGGCTCTACGGTTCCGGCCGGGAGGCCATCCAGGGCCAGATCTTCTCGGGCCGAAACGGCGTGATGCCGGCGTGGGAGGCGCGGTTCTCGCCTGAGACGATCAAGGCCCTGGCGGTCTATGTCCACGCCAACGCCGGCGGCGATCCGGCGGCCCAGGGCGCGATCGCCGCGGCCGGCCCGCCGGCCCGCCGATGACCACCGTCATCGACAGACGGCCTGGAGCTTCGGGTCCGGAGTCGGCCGCCGATCGCGCGCGTCGGCGCGGCGAGGGGGGCAAGGGCCTCTACAAGCCCCGGACGCCGATCTATCCGAAGCTGGTCCACGGCCGCTGGCGCATGATCAAGTGGGGGCTGCTGATCGCGACGCTGGCGATCTACTACGTCACGCCTTGGATCCGCTGGCCCCGGCCCGCCGGCCTGCCCCAGCAAGCCGTGCTGGTCGATTTCGACGGCGGTCGGTTCTACTTCTTCTTCATCCAGCTTTGGCCGCAGGAGGTCTACTTCATCACCGGCCTGCTGGTGATGGCCGCGCTGGCGCTCTTCCTGACAACGGCGCTGTTCGGTCGGCTGTGGTGCGGATACGCGTGCCCTCAGACCGTCTGGACGGACCTCTACATCGTGGTCGAGCGGCTGTTCGAGGGCGATCGCAACGCCCGCATGCGCCTCGACGCCGCTCCGGCTTCGTTCAACAAGCTCTGGCGCAAGGGCGGCAAACATCTGGTGTGGCTGGGTCTGGCGTTCGGTACCGGCGGCGCGTGGATTTTCTATTTCCGCGATGCGCCGACCTTGCTGCGCGAATTCTGGATGGGACAGGCGCCAATCGCCTCCTACGCCTCCTGCGCTCTGCTGACCGCGACCACCTATGTCTTCGCTGGCCATATGCGCGAGCAGGTCTGCACCTACATGTGTCCCTGGCCCCGCATCCAGGGCGCGATGCTGGACCAACACTCCCTTCAGGTGACCTATCTCTACGACCGGGGCGAGCCGCGCGGGCCGCACAAGAAGGCGGCGGGCTGGGAAGGTCGCGGCGACTGCGTGGACTGCAATGCCTGCGTCGTCGCCTGCCCGATGGGGATCGATATCCGTAATGGATCGCAGCTCGAGTGCATCAACTGCGGCCTCTGCGTGGACGCCTGCGATGAGATCATGGACCGGGTCGGGCGGCCCCGCGGGCTGATCGGCTACGACACGGACGCCGCCGTCGCGGACCGGGCCTGCGGGCGCAAGCCGAAGTACCAGCCGTTCCGGCCCCGAACCGTCTTCTATGCCGCGGCCCTGCTGTTCATCGGCGGCCTGATGGTCTGGGGGCTGTCGACGCGCTCTGCGCTGGACGTGCATGTGCTGCGCGACCGTAATCCCGTTTTCGTGCGGCTGCGCGATGGATCGATCCGCAACGCCTACACCCTGAAGATCGCCAATCGGAGCTTCGCGGCGATGCCGGTGACCCTAAGCGTCCAGGGCGTGCCCGGGGCGAGTCTGCACAGCCCCGGCTCGCCGCCTTCGGGCGAGGTCCATGCGCAGATTGCGCCCAACGAGGTTTCAGCCCTTAGAGTGTTCGTGACGGCGACGCCATCCGCCCTGGCGGCGGACCGCACCGGCGCCACGTTCGAGGTTCGCGCCCCGCGGGCCGTTGTGCGGGCCCAGACTGAATTCCTGTCCGGAGATGCCGACCGATGACGCCGAACGCTTCCCCTGCGCCCGAGTTCCGACTGACCGGCTGGCACGTACTGGCCGGCGTCACCACCTTTTTCGCCATAGTGATAGGCGTCGACGCCAGCTTCCTCATTGCGGCCTACCGCAGCCATCCGGGCGAGGTCTCGGTGACGCCGTACGAGGATGGGCTGCTATACAACCAGCGGATCGCCCAGCTGGAGGCGCAGTCACGGCTTGGCTGGACAGCGTCGGCCCGGGCGGGTCCCGGCGAGGTCGCCATGGTGTTCCAGGACCGCCGCGGCGCGCCGGTGCGTGGCCTGCGGATCACCGGACGACTTGAGCGTCCCGCCACGGAGAGCGGGCGTATCGAGCTGGCCTTCACCGAAGCGGGCCCCGGCCGCTACGTCGCCCATGCCGGAGCCCAGGCCGGCGCCTGGGATCTGACCGCTGCCGCCCAGGCCGCGGACGGTGCGCGCTTCATCGCCGAGCGGAGGCTGACATGGCGCTGACCTACGGCGCGGCGCCGCCCGATCTCAGCGCGTTTCTCGACCGACGTGAGGACGGGCGCGAGAGCCTTGAACTGTTGGTGCCGGACGCGCGCTGTGCGGGATGCCTCTCGAAGATCGAGCGGACCCTTCTGGGTCTGCCGGGCGTCGCCGGCGCGAGGCTGAACCTTTCGCAGAAGCGGCTGCATGTGGACTTCACCCCCGGCCGGCATGACGCGGGGCGGGTCGTGGCAGTGCTGGCAGGGCTTGGCTACCGGGCAACCCCCTACGATCCGCGCCGCGCGCGTGAGGCGGGCGAGCGGGAGGGGCGGCGCCTCATCCTCGCCCTTGCGGTCGCTGGTTTCGGCGTGATGAACACCATGATGTTCTCGGTGCCGATCTGGGCGGGGCTGTTCGGTCAGGAACTGGGGCCGGCGACACGGACCCTGATGATGTGGTTTTCGGGAATCGTCGGGGGCCCCTGCGCCATCTTCGCGGGCCTGCCGTTCTTCCGCTCGGCCTGGCGCTCACTGCGGGCCGGGCGCGCGAACATGGATGTTCCGATCTCGATCGGCGTGATCCTCACCCTGGCGATCAGCTTTTCCGAGACCGTCCTGCGTGGCCGTGACGCCTATTTCGATGCCGCGGTCTCCCTGCTGTTCCTCCTGTTGATCGGCCGCTGGCTGGAGCACGGGTTGCGCGCCAGGGCGTCCACGGCGGCGGCCGACCTGCTGGCCTTGCAGGCGCCGACCGCGACCGTTCTCACCGAAGCCGGCGAGTTGGCGGCCCGGCCGCTGGAGGACATCCGGCCGGCGGATGTGCTGCTGGTGCGGCCGGGCGAGCGCATCCCCGTGGACGGCCGCGTCCTGGACGGCGCATCCGAGCTCGACAACAGCCTGATCACCGGCGAGACGGCTCCGGCCGCCGTTCAGGCGGGCGTGCCGTGCCGGGCCGGCGCGCTGAACCTCTCAGGCGTGCTCCGGCTGGTCGCCACGGCGCGCTCCGAGGACTCCGCGGTGGCCGCCATCGCGCGCCTCGTGGAGGCGGGCGCCCAGTCCAAGTCGCGCTATGTCCGCCTGGCTGATCGTGCGGCGGGCGTCTACGTGCCGGTGGTTCACGCCTTGGCCCTGCTGACGTTCGCAGGCGGTTGGATCCTAGGGCTCGGGCCGCGGGAGGCGTTGATTCGCGCTGTAGCGGTGCTGATCGTCACCTGCCCGTGCGCGCTGGGCCTTGCCGTTCCAGCTGTGCAGATCACGGCTTCGGCGCGCCTGTTCCGACGCGGCGTGCTGGTGAAGTCGGGCGCGGCGCTGGAGCGCCTGGCCGAGGTCGACCACGTCGTCTTCGACAAGACCGGCGTGCTCACCGTGGGACGGCCGCGTCTGGTCGATCCCGTTCCCAGCATCATCGCCATGGTCGCGCCGCTCGCGCGGGCCTCGCGTCATCCCTTGGCCCAGGCCCTGGCGGAGGCGGCTCCGGCTGGCGCCCTGGCGAGCGAGGTCACCGAGCACGCGGGTCTGGGCGTGGAGGGAGTCATCGACGGCCGGCGCGCCCGCCTGGGCCGCGCCGCCTTCCTGGGCATAGCTTCGACGAGCGAGGAGACGGAACTCTGGTTTGGATTCGATGGAGACATCCGGGTCCGCCTACGCTTTGCCGACGAAGTGCGGCCGGACGCGGTCGCTGCGATCGCGGCGCTCAAGGCTCGAGGTCTCAGCGTCGAGATGCTGTCCGGCGACCTTGAAGGGCCGGTCCGCCGTGTGGCCGAGGCCGTCGGCATCACGCAGTGGCGCGCAGGTTGCTCGCCACAGGACAAGGCGGCTGTCATCGACGCCCTCATGGCCGCGGACCATCGCCCGTTGATGGTCGGGGACGGTCTCAACGACGCCGGGGCCATGGCGCGGGCCCATGCCGCGATGGCCCCCGGAACGGCGCTGGAGGCCAGCCAGAACGCCGCCGACCTGCTGTTCTCTGGGATCTGCCTGGGTCCGGTGGTTGAGGCCGTGGATGTCGCCCGCAGCGCCCGCCGGCGCGCCCTGGAAAACTTCGGCCTCGCAGCCGCCTACAACCTCCTGGCCGCGCCCGCCGCCATGCTGGGCCTGGTCAACCCGTTCGTGGCGGCGATCGCCATGTCCGGATCCTCTCTGGTCGTCACGCTCAACGCCCTGCGGACGGGAGCGCGCCCATGGACCTGGTGATGTTCCTGGCCCCGATATCGTTGGGCCTGGGCCTGCTAGCGTTGGGCGCCTTCTGGTGGAGCCTCAAGGCCGGCCAGTATGACGATCCGATCGGTGATGCGGAGCGCATCCTCATGGACGATCCTGAAGACCGCCCGACTTGATCGGGATCAATTCGTGGCGGCGCAGGCTCTGCCATGTTCGGCGGCAAGGAGATCGGACATGCACATCACACCATTCCTCGCCCTGGTTCTGACTGGCTTCGCGCTCTTCATCGGTGTTCTGGGAACCGTCTGGCTGCAGTCGGCCGCGGACAGCCTGAAAATGGAGCGCAAGCCGCGCACCTGAGCCCCCGCCCTCTCTGCGGCGTTGACGACAGCGGTGCGCCCCTGCGCCGCTGTCGTTCGTCGTGCCGAACGACTTCCATCCGTGATGCGCCGCGGCGGCGGACGCCTCAGACGGCCCTTGGCCTCAGCAATTCGCAGATCGTCGCGGTCAGGGTCTCGCCCATCAAAGGTTTCTCCAGAATCGGAGCCCCCGCGAGCGCCGCAGCATCCCGGAAGGGTGCGTTTGGATGACTGGTCACCAGGATCGCCGGGAGTGTGACCGCCCGCGCGCGCAGCTGGCGCAGCGTGTCGATACCGGAAATGCCGGGTAACCGCCCGTCGATGACCAGACACCCCGGCCCTACCAGCGGGTCGCGCAGGAGCAGCGCTTCGCCGGAAGGGTAGGTTTCGACGGTGAACCCATCCAGGTCCAAGGCGAAGGCCAGAGCCCGACGCACAGCCGGATCGTCGTCGACGACGATAACGACGGGGCTGGGGGGCGATCGCTGATCCATCGCTGCAGCATGGCGCCTCAGCAAGCCAGCGCTTTGATCTGCCGCAAGCCTCAGAAGCCGGCGAGCAGCGCGATCCGGACAAGCTCCGACAGACCACTTGCCTGGGTCTTGCTCATGACGTTGGCCCTGTAGACCTCGACGGTGCGCTGACTGATGCCCAGTTCAAAGGCGATGACCTTGTTCATCTTGCCCGCCACCACGCCGCGCAGCACGTCCTTCTCCCGGCCCGACAACGTCGCCAGCATCTGTTCGAACCGCCGCTGTTGTTCGGCTTGGGCGTCGTCCGCAGCCTTCGCGTCCAGCGCCATGCTGATCGAATGAATCAGCGTCTCATCGTTGAAGGGCTTTTCGAGGAAGTCGATCACGCCCGCGCGCATCGCCTCGACAGCGAGGGGCACGTCGCCGTGGCCGGTGATGACCACCACCGGCAGGTGGATGCGGCGCTCCTTCAGACGTCGCACGAGATCCAACCCGCTCATCCCCGGCATCCGCACATCGGTCACCACACAGCCGCTGGTGAGTGTCCCCGCGATCTCCAGGAACGCCTCGGCGGAGGCGTAGGTCCGGGCCGGCAGGTCGTTCATCTCCAACAGAAAGGCCAGGGACGAGCGGACCGCTTCGTCATCATCGATCAGGTGGACGATCGGGTCACTCATCGTGGGTTAGTTCCTCACTTCGGACCGCCCGCAGCGTGAATCGGAAGGTCGCGCCGCCCCTGGGATTGGTCTCGGCCGAAATGCGGCCGCCGTGCGCCTCGATGATCGTCCGGGAGATGGAGAGCCCGATGCCCATGCCTTGAGCCTTTGTGGTCATGAAGGGCTGAAACAGCTGCGCCGCAACGTCTGCGGGGATCCCATGACCGGTGTCGCTTACCGACACCTCGACCATGTCGTCGGGAGCCGGGCGGGCGGAGACCACCAGCTCCTTCGTCGGCCGCTCGTCCATCGCTTCCACGGCGTTGCGGATCAGGTTCAGCGCGACCTGCTGGATTTGCACCTTATCGACGAGGACCAGATCGACGGCGGGGTCGATCTCATGGATGAGTCGCACGTTGCGATCGCGAGTGCCGACCATCGCCAGCGCAATGGCCTCCTCGAGCAGCTTCGGCAGGCTCTCGATGCGACGGTCCGCCTCGCCCTTGGCCACGAAGTCGCGGAGCCGGCGGATGATCTGGCCTGCGCGAAGCGTCTGGTCGGCACCCTGCGAGATCATCTCGGCCAGCCGGGCCTCGTCAAGCGGCCTGCGCTTCATCAGCATCAGGCAGCCCTTCATGAAGTTGGCTGCCGCCGTCAGCGGCTGGTTAAGCTCGTGCGCAAGCGCCGAGGCCATTTCGCCCAGCGCGGTCAAGCGTGACACGTGGACCAGCTCGCCCTGAACGTCCTGCAGCCGCCGCTCGACGTCCTGGCGCTCGGTGAGATCGCGCACGAAGCCAGTGAAGTAGCGCTGCTGGCCCGAGATCATCTCGCCGACCGACAGCTCCATGGGAAATGTGCTGCCGTCCTTGCGCTCGCCCGTGACAACGCGGCCGATGCCGATGATCCGCTTCTCACCGGTGGTCTTGTACCGGTCCATGTAGCCGTCGTGCTGGGCGCGGTAGGGCTGGGGCATCAGTCGGCTGACGTTCGATCCGGCGATCTCGGCTGCGAGCCAGCCGAACTGCCGCTCGGCGGCGCTGGAGAACGACTGGATGATCCCGCGTTCGTCGATCACGATCATGGCGTCGGGCACGGTGTCCAGGATCGAGCGAAGATGCGCCTCGCGAGCCCTTAGATCGTCCAGGTGTCGCTGGCTCGCGGCGTTGCCATGCCGCATCCGCGCGCCGCTCCAGGCGATCACGGCGGTGAGCGCGACGAACACGGCGCCGCTGATGAGAACTCGCGGTCCGTCGACGGCCCCAGGGCCAACGACCGCCACGCTGCAGGCCAGCGCCAGCAGGCCCGCCCCAATCGTCGGTCCCGCGCCGCCAGCCGCCGCGCTTGCCAACAGGGCCGGAATGAAGAGGAGCAGCCCGACGTCGCCATGGAAGTAGGGGTCGACGACGAGCCGCAGCGCCAGGCACGCGGCCGTCGATCCAAACGCGACGGCATAGCCCGCCAGCCAGCCGGTTCGGCTCCGACCGTCGACGCGAGGGGATTGCGTCCGGCTCATGTCGCCAGGGGTATGTCCGAAGCTCCGCGCTGGCAAGGCGACCCTGACCGCTCGGTGGCGGTGGCGACCATCAGTTGGGGGTCAGGGTCTCAAGATAGGCCATCAGATCCTCAGCCTCGGCGGCGGTGAATCCTACCGGCGGCATTCGGTCGAACCCGTGCGCCGAGACATTGGCGAAGCGGCGCGCCAGCGACACAGGATTGTACCGCATCGCAAGGCTGCGGAAGGCGGGTCCCTCCGTGGCTCCGCCCTCGTCCAGCCCGACGGTGTGGCAGCCGGAGCAGCGTCGCACGGCGAAGTCTTGGCCGCGCTGCTGGGCGGGCTCGAGCCTGGGCAAACCGCTTTGCGCGGGCGCGACCGGACCGGACGGGGTGGCGCAAGCCACCACGCCGAACCCGATCGCGCACAGGAGGAGGCCTAGTTTGTTCATGGCTCCTCGCGCTGCTGACTCAGTGGCTCAGCAGGGCAAAACAGGTCGGGCGGCGCAGCAAGTCGTCGGACACGCCACCCAGCGCCCATTCCCGCAGGCGGCTGTGACCGAAAGCGCCGGCCACAATCAGATCGGCGCCGGTGAGCGCTGCAACCCTCTGTAGCTCCTCCGTCACTCGCTCGGGCTCGACGTTGGTGACCAGCTGCCGGGCCGCGACGCCGCGACGCTTCAGGTTCCCCACGACGTCATCCGTCTCGAAGACGGCGACGTCGGTGTCGACGTCCTTGCAAACGGCGTGGATGACCACGTCCTGGGCGCGTCGGAGAAATGGCATGGCGTCGCCGATCGCCCGACGGCACTCGCGGGTATCCTTCCAGGCGACGACAACACGATCGCCCTGCAGGTGCTGGCGGCCATCGGGCGCGACCAGAACGGGCCGCCCCGCCGTCATGACCACGTCCGCGGGATCGCAGGTCCGGGCGGACCCTCCGGCGCCGCGGGGCCCCACCACAATCAGGTCCGCCGCGCGGGCTGTGCCGATCAGGGCCCGGTGCGGGTGATCCTGAAACTGGCGCCACTCGAGATCCGCGCCGCCCGCATCCCGGCGAAACGCCGCCTCAGCGGCGGCCAGGTTCCTGTCGATCTGCTCCTGGATCAGACTGATCCACTGGGCGGACTGAAAACCCGAAACGGGATCCATCGTGAAGGCGGCGTCATAGGCCTCGGCGCCGACGCCGATCAGCCGAGCTCCGAGGTCGCGGGCGAGACGGCCGGCCGCTTCGACGCGGTGGGACGAGGCCAGGCCCGGCTCAGCATGAACGATGATGGTCCCGTAGCCGCCGGGCTGCGCGCCAGTGCCGGCGCCAGCCCGTTCCATGGTCTTCTGCATGAGATCGCTCCACGTGCTGTATCGCGGTCGCGTTACGCCTGCGCCGCTCAGGGGTCTTGGGATCAGGCTGCGAGCGCCTCTAGCGCGGTCCACTTGCGCACCTGGAAGCGGCGGGTGGAAGGGAATTCCACAATTGCGTCACCCTGCAGCTGCGTGAGCATGCGCGAAACGGTTTCGATCGTGAGCCCCAGATAGTCGGCCATGTCCTGGCGACCCATCGGCAGGTCGATCTCGTCATCATCCTGCCGGTTGGCGATCGACATCAGAAAGCAGGCGACACGCTCGCGGGCGCTCTTGCGGCCCAGCACGACCACGTGGTCCTGAAGGCGCTCCATCTCCTCACGGGTGGCCTCCAGGATGGCGCGGTCCAGCTCGGCGTCGCCGGCGTAGGCGCGCACCGCACTGCGGCGCACAACAGTGATCTCGCAGTCGCTCAGCGCTTCTGCCGCGAAACGGTGGTCAGGCCCGGGCTCCAGGCCGAAGATGTCGCCCGCGTAGTAGAAGTCGCCGACCTGACGGCGCCCGTCGACGGTGAATCGCGTGGTCCGCACGACGCCCCGAACGATCCGGTAGAGCCTCTCCACGGGTTCATCCTGGCCATAAACCTGGGCTTCGCGCGCATACTGGATGCGGGTGCCAAGGTGATCGAAGGCGTTGCTCAGCGCGCTCGCCGGCCGGGTCTTCCGCGGAGCGCTTTGGGGATGGGCCAGGGTCATTTGCGAGCTCCTCGGTCGAGGACTGAGAGCTATCTCCACGGGCGCGCGCGGAACATTCGTGGCCGCCCACTAGGTATCAATACGGAGGCCGCCACTTCGTTGCGGCTGGCCGCCGAAGCACTTGTGGATCACATGCCGCCGAAGGCCCAGGCCCTCGCCAAGAAGGCGGTCGATGAAGCCAAGGCTCATCCTGTGGCCACGGCGGCGGCGATGTTGTCGGCCGCAGCGGCCGTGATCACCCTGCTGAGGCTGTCGCGACGCAACGGAGCCAAGGCCAACGCGGCGTGACGTCGCGACTGTAGCCCGCGTCGGCCTGGCCGTAGATGACTGACGGGCAGGGTCGCGCATCGCCGGTCCCGGCCGCTGCGCGGCTGGCGTCGGCGCCGGTCGCGCAGTATCCAGGCCTGGATGTCCGCCCTACTTCGCCTTGCCGCCTACCGGCTCTCCGTCGCCCCCATGATGGACTGGACGGACCGGCATTGTCGGGTGTTGCACCGGATGCTGAGCCGGCGCGCCTTGCTCTACACCGAGATGCTGACAACGGGCGCGGTGCTGCACGGGGACCGGGCGCGGTTGCTGGCCTTTTCACCGGTGGAGCATCCGGTGGCGCTGCAGCTGGGCGGTTCGGATCCGGCGGATCTGGCCGCGGCAGCGCGGATCGGCGAGGCGGAAGGGTATGACGAGATCAACCTCAACGTCGGCTGCCCGTCAGATCGGGTTCAGTCGGGGCGGTTTGGCGCTTGCCTGATGCGCGAGCCGGAGCTTGTCGCCGCGTGCATGGCGGCCATGGGCTCCGCGGTCCGCGTCCCGGTGACCGTCAAATGCCGCATCGGCGTGGACGACCAGGACCCGGAAGCGAGCCTGTTCGGCCTCGTGGATCTGTGCGCTCAGGCCGGGGTCACGCTGTTCGTGGTGCACGCCCGCAAAGCCATCCTGAAAGGGCTCTCGCCCAAGGAGAACCGCGACGTGCCGCCGCTCAACTATCCGCTGGTCTGGCGGCTGAAGCAGGAACGCCCGGACCTGACGATCGTCATCAATGGCGGGATCGGGTCCCTGGAGGCGGCGCAGGAACACCTGTCGCACGTGGATGGCGTGATGCTGGGCCGGGCGGCCTATCACACGCCAGCGATCCTGGGCGAGGCGGACGTGCAGGTGTTCGGTGAGGCGGCGGTCGTCAGCGCGGCCCAGGCGGTGGAAGCCTATCGTGACTACGTCGCCGGCGAACTGGCGCGGGGTACGCACCTGGCCGCCATGACCCGGCACATGCTGGGCCTCTTCCACGGCGCGCCCGGTGCGCGGTCCTGGCGGCGGATCTTGACCGTCGAGGGCGTGAAGCCCGGCGCCGGGCTGGAGGTCATCGACCGCGCCCTGGCGGCCGTGACCGCGGGATCAGGGCTCGAAGCGCAGCGTACTGCGGGTGGCTTCGAAGCGGGTGAGCCGGCCCAGATAGCTCATGCCCAGCAGTGAGACGTCGAGGCCGTCGGCGACCACGAGGGCCTGGACGTCCTCCAACCGGGCGCCGTTGATCGAGACGGACGAGAGCGTGATCGCCGCCGCGCGGCTGGCGCCGGTCGCGGTCGTGATCTTGTAGTTGTAGCGCAGGTCGGCCGGCTTGAATCCCAGCCGCTGGGCGTCTTCGGGCGTCAGGGCGACGGCCGTGGCGCCCGTGTCCACCAGGAAGTGAACCGGCTGACCGTTGACATCCGCGTCGGCCCAGAAGTGGCCATCGGCGCCCTTGGCCACGGAGCCGGAGCCGGGCTGCGGCGGGCCGGACGCGAAGCCGTTGGCCTCAAGACGTGCGACCCGCATGGGCTGCGGGCCGATCGAGGACACCGCGCAGGCGCTGACCAGCGCCGAAGCGCCGGCGACCATGACGAGCTTGCCGAAACTGGACACCTCACATCACCCCAGGAAGCGGCCGTTCTGGCCTGTCTTTGTGAGGGCAGGATGCGCAGGGTTAGGTTTGAATCCGGTGAACCGTCAGGGTTTCCAACGTGCTAACCGAAAAGGGCCAGCTTCTCGGGGCGGATCAGGGCTTTGCGCCCGGGCAGGTCCGCGATCACCGCGTCGCGCTCGGCGTCCGTCAGGCGCGCCCAGCCGGCCACCTCGTTGAGCTTGCGATAGCAGCCCATGCAAAGGCCGCTTTCGCCGTCCACGACGCACACCTTGATGCAGGGAGTTATGATGGCGGCCGGCGGTCCGTTCATTGTGGAATAGCGTAGGTGACATTGGCCTGGGCCGCCAGACGCTCGCGGCTTTCGGTCCAGAGGCGCACGTCACAGACCGCCAGACGCCGGCCCAGGCGCAGCATTGTCGCCTCGGCGTGCAGGTCGCCCGGCAGGGCGCCGCGCAGGAAGCTCATGTTGAGCTGTGAGGTCACGGCCATCAGCTTGGGCCCCACGTGCGCCAGCACGAGCGCGTAGGCGGCATGGTCGGCCAGAGCCATGAGGTTGGGACCTGCCAATACGCCGCCCGGCCTCAGACCGCCCCCGCGATAGGGCGCCACGACCAGCACCCGGCCGGGTGCGAGTTCGGCGACACGCGGGAAGGTCGCGGGATCTGACCCGGGGAAGGCGTCCGCAAGGGTCGCCCGCAGGGCCGCGAGATCCAGGATCGGGATCAGGTCAGTCATCGGGGTGTCTTCGCGACGCGACGTCACCCTGGCAAGCAAATTGTCGCAAATGTAACAACGACGTACCATGAACGAATAGTAATCCTCGCCCTGGCCACATGTATGCTTGTTAATTTGAGTTCGTCATCGCGATCTCTCAGCATTGCGACAGTCGAATTGGGAGACTATTTCATGAAAACGACAATCATCGCAATGACTGCGGCTCTGCTTGCATCGGGTGCTGCTTCCGCTGCGGCAAAAGTCTCGGATGTGGATTTTCTGCGGGCCAACCGCTGCAAAGGCTTGGCCATGACGCTGTCCGGCGTGGTCGATCCCCAGACCTTGGACAGCTTCATCAAGGCCGAACGGGGGTCGCGCATGCCCTATGTGGTGGAGCGCGCCGAAGCCGAATTCCAGCGGGCGAAGAAGGAGGCCAGGGCCGAGGAACGCAAGACGAGGCTCTCGGCTGAACTCTCCGGGCCCTGCCAGGCCTATGTGAGTGAAGGCCAGACCACCCTGAAGCGGTAGGTCTGCAAGACCCTGGCGAATCCGTCGAGGCGGATAGCGGCGCGCCGGGCCTCGTCCGGCGCGCTTCGCCGTTGGCCTGGAACCCAAGCTGGGCCGTGCGGTTTAGCACGGGGCGGCCGAGGCGGCCGGCGTGAGGGTGTGCATGACGTTGATGAGTCCCGGGGTGACCTGCTGGCGAAC
>JANPKX010000655.1:0-1628 GCA_031426235.1 Alphaproteobacteria bacterium
TATGACGCGCGCCGAACCGCCTATCTCGAGCGCGCGGGCCTGCGGGTCTTGCGGTTCGGCAACGCCGCGGTGTTGACGAATTGCGACGGTGTGTGCCGGATGATCCTGGACGCATGCGGGGGCGACCGGGTTGAGGTTTGAGCGGTCGAACCGTCAGCGCCGCCCTCTCCCAACCCTCTCCCTCTCGCTGCGCGGGGGAGAGGGCTTTTATCCCAACCCCAGCGTCGCGATCAGCCCCGCCATGTCGGGCGGCACCGGAGCCTCGATCCGTTTCTCGCCGCCGGAGGGGTGGGGGAACGTCAGGGCGGCGGCGTGGAGCATCAGGCGGGGGACGGCGTGGCCGGCGACGACCAGGGCGCCGCCGTAGCGGGGATCGCCCGCGATGGGGCGGCCGATAGAGGCCAGGTGGACGCGCAGCTGGTGCATCCGGCCGGTGTGCGGCTTCAGCTCAAGCAGGGCGGCGCTCTCTCCGGGTGTCCGGGTTCGGTAGAGGGTCGAGGCGGTCTCCGCGTCCGGATGGTCGGGCGGACAGGTGCGCATATAGGCCTCGCGGCCTTCCTCCACCCGGCGGAGCGGCGTCTCGATGTGGCCGGTCGGCGGGTCCGGCGCGCCAGGCGTCACGATGGCGAGGTAGGCCTTGGCCACGCGACGGCCCATGAGCGCCTTGCCGAGGAACCCTGCGCCCGGCTTCGTGCGCGCCGTCAGGATCACGCCCGAAGTGTCGCGGTCCAGTCGGTGGATCAGCCGGGGCCGCGCCTTGCCGGGCTTGGCGAAGGCCCAAAGCAGTTCGTCCAACGTATGGACCTGACCGCGACCGCCCTGGCTGGAGAGGCCCGAGGGCTTGTTGAAGGCCAGGACATCGGCGTCCTCGTAGATCACGAGGCTGCGGATGTAATCGATTTCATCGCGGCTGAGCTTGACGGGGTGGAGCGGCTTCACGCCCCCGTTTAGCGGAGGACGCCGCGCGCGGCCATCGCCCGCGCATAGAGGGCGAACGCCGCGCAGATGGCGATGATCACTACCGGCATGATCAGGCTCGGGCTCTCGCCAGTTAGGGGGTTGGCGAGCGTGTAGGCGAGGCTCCCGACCGCCCCCAACAGCGACACCGCAAAGGCGTGGAAGGCCCAGCGGCTCCGTAGCAGGAGCAACACCGAGCCGACCACCGAGCCCCAGACGCCAATCGCCCAGACCGCGTGCATCCATGTGGGATAGCCGGCCATCTGCGCAATCTGCGCCTCGGTCATCCCCATCTGACGGTAGTAGGTCTCACCTTGCAGGTGGCTCATCGTGTAGTCGTAGCCGCCGAACCCGTTCCAGAGCACCGCGATGGCCGCCACCACCCACAAGTGCCAGGGCGCGCCCGCGCGAGGCGTATCCGTTGTCGTTGTCATGGTGTCCTCCCTCCCCAGGGTGACCCAAGGTTAAGCTCACTTTGGGGTGCAAAGCCAGGGTCAGGAGACAGTCGTAAGCGGCTCATCAAGCTTCCGCTCATCCCGGCGAATGCCGGGAGCCAGATGGAATGGCGCCGAGGCGGGCCCCCGGCCCCTGGCGCTCTCCCAGCAAGCCTCCGCGCACTACGATCTGGTTCCCGGCATTCGCCGGGATGAGCGGAGACAAGAGGGCGCCTA
>JANPKX010000656.1:0-9738 GCA_031426235.1 Alphaproteobacteria bacterium
GGCGGGCAGGTGCGCCAGCAGCCGGGCGTGCCAGGTAGGCGCGCATTCGGGACGCGGCGGCAGGTCGCCGCTGGGGCCGGCCCCCGGATAGCAGAAGCCCATGGGCAGCATGGCGACCCGGGCGGGGTCGTAGAAGACCTCGGGCGTCAGGCCGGTCCACGCCCGCAGGCGAACGCCGCTGGCGTCTTCCCAGGGGATACCGCTGGCATGAACCTTCGATCCAGGCGCCTGGCCGATGATGAGGATCCTGGCCGTCGCGGCCACCTGGATCACGGGACGGGGCCCGGCCGCCAGGTCCATGGCGCAGAGGCGGCAAGCGGAAACCGCGGTGAGCAGGTTCGCCAGGTCCGCCGGACCTGCGCTCACGCCGCCTCGGCGGCTGTGTCGGTCGTGCGACGACGCAACCGCATGGGCAGCCCGCCCCTGGGGCTCAGGGTCACGTTGTGATGCAGCCTGACCGGCGCGTCCGAGGCGAGGTCGAAGGCATAGTGCTGGGCCACGGTTGCCAGGATCAGGATGATCTCGTGGGTGGCCATGAGCTGGCCGATACAGACCCTGGGGCCGGCGCCAAACGGCATGTGGGCCAGTCGGGGCCGTCCCTGGCTGCGTTCGGGCAGAAACCGGTCCGGATCGAAGCGCTCGGGGTTGTCCCACGCCTGGCGGTGCCGCTGCTGCAGCCAGGGCGAGATCAGCATGTAGGTCCCGGCCTTGACCGGCTGGCCGCCGACCACGTCGCCGGATTTGGCGACGCGGGCGGACATACCGGGCGCCGGCGGGAACATCCGCAGGGCTTCGTCCACGACGCGCCGGGTCAGCGGGAGGGCGGGGATATCCGCCTGGCTGGGTGTGCGTCCGGCCAGCACCTGCGCCAGCTCATCGTACAACCGGACCTGCTCGCTGGGGTGCTGGGCCAGGAGGTACCAAATCCAGGTCATGGCGTTGGCGGTGGTCTCGTGCCCCGCCACGAAGATCGTGATGATCTCGTCGCGGATTTCCCGCGCCGAGAGCCCGGCGCCGGTGGTCTCGTCTCGCGCGGCGATCAGACGGGCCAGCAGATCGTTGGAGGCCGCGCCGCCCGCCTCGCGCGCTGCGATCATCGCCCCGATGGCGTCGTCCAGGGGTTGGAACAGGGCCGCCATCCGCGCTTCCCGCGACTTCATGCGCCGAGGGCCGACCCACGGCATCAGGTCCAGGAGGTTGAAGTCACTGAATTCGGGCGCGTCACGCAGGCTGTCGCGGATCAAGGGCTCCAGCGCGGCGCCCTCCGCGCCGAACATGGTCCGCGCGATGATCGAGAGGGTCAGGCCCGTCATCGCCTCGGCGATATCGAGGACCTCACCGTCCGGTCGCGCGTCGAGACTGACAGCGAAGGCCTCGGCGCAAGCGGTCATGGCCGGCCCGTAGGTCGCCACCGAGCGGGGGTCGAAGGCCGGCGCCATGGTGCGCCGGTGGGTGCGCCAGATGTCGCCGTCGATGCCCAGCAATCCCTGGCCGAACAGCGCCGAGAACAGCCGCAATTCAATCTCCGCCTTGGGGTAGTTGGCGGCAGCGTCGACCAGGACATGCTTGGCCAGGGTCGGGTCGCCGATCCACATCATGCGCCCGACCGGGGACCGCTGCATCAAGAACGGCTGGTGGTAGGCGGCGTCGGGAATGGTCCACGGCATGCCGAGCCGGCGGCCGCGCAAGCGGTCCCGCAGGGACAGCGTCGGGCGGGCGCGAAGCTCGCCGGGCAGCGTGGGGGAAATGGCGGCGTGCGGCATTGGCAGGGCCCTCGATCCCTCGGGATCGGAGGATACCCTACACCGACGCTTGCATTACGGCCACAACCTGGCCGGGTCAGGCGTTGCGCTTCACGTGGTTGCGCACCGATGCGATGATCTGGTCCTGCACGTCCGGCTCAAGGTAGGCGTGCATCGGCAGGCTGATGACCCGCTCAGCCGCCGCCTCGGTGACCGGCAGGCCGCCCGGCTGGGGATACCGTGCGTAGGGCGCCTGGCGGTGCAGCGGCACGGGGTAGTAGACGGCGGTGGGGATCTCTGCGGCGCGAAGGGCGGCGGCGAGGCTGTCGCGGCCGGCGGTCTCGATGGTGTACTGCGCCCAGACGCTGACCCCGCCTTCGATCACGGGCGGAACGCGCACGACGTCGCCCAGGCCCTCGGCGTAGCGGGCGGCGACCCGGTTGCGGGCGTCAATCTCGTCCGGGAATATCGCCAGCTTCTGCAGCAGGACGGCGGCCTGGATCGTGTCCATCCGGGCGTTCATGCCGACCCGAATGTTGAGGTACTTGGGATCGTGGTCGAAGGTGCGGCCCTCAAGGTCGGATTTCACCGCCTGGCCATGGACGCGCAGGCTGACCAGAAGGTCGTGCAGGGCCGCATCCTTGGTCAGCACCGCGCCGCCATCTCCGTAGCAACCCAGCGGCTTGGCCGGGAAAAACGAGGTGGTGGTCACGTCGGCCCAGTGCAGCGGGTGCCTGCCGCCCAGCGTGCAGCCGAAGCCCTGGGCGCTGTCGGCGATCAGTTTCAGGCCATGTTTCTGGGCGATGGCGGCCAGCGCCGGATAGTCCGCCGGTTGGCCGAACAGATCGACCGCGATGATCGCGCGCGGCGTTAGCTCGCCGGCGGCCTGCACTGCGCCGATGGCGGCCTCCAGCTTCACCGGGTCGAGGTTGTAGGTGTCGGGCAGCACGTCCACGAACACGGGCGCCGCGCCCACCAGCGGCATGACCTCGGCGGTGGCGGCGAAGGTGAAGGACGGGCAGAATACCGCATCTCCGGGTCCGATCCCCCAGGCCATCAAGGGCAGGACCAGGGCCTCCGTCCCGGAACCGCACGTCAAGGCGTGCGGCGCCTCGCCAAAGCGGCAGAGCTCGGCTTCCAGAGCGCCAATCTCGGGGCCCATGACATAGGCGCCGGACCGGACCACCTTGAGGATGGCGTCTTCCAGCGGCTGGCCCAGGCGGGCGCGTTGGGCCTGCAGGTCGATAAAGGGGATCATGGCGGTGGCTTATGCCCTGTGTCGGCGGACAAGGCCTAAACACGCTTGGTGACGCGGTGTTGCGCTCAGGCGCGGATCATCAGAGCCGGCCCGTACATCGCCGGGTCCGAGAGGCTGTCCCGCCCCATCTCTAGCCGACCCGCGAACCGTCGCAGCCAGCCCGGGTGGGCGGGCACGGTGACCGAAACATCGTACCAGCCGTACGCGGCCTTCACCGGCCACATGATTGCCCGCGCCTTGCCGGGCGGGATCTGGATGCGGCGCGCGCGGCCGCCATAGGCGTTGGCGGCGACCTGAACGTCCAGAGATGTGGTCCCCTCATTCTTCAAGGACAGGGCCAGGCTCTCCCCATGACCGGCCGCGATGAGGCCGAGCCGAGGTTCAAGCCCGCCCCGGAAGTGGCGGTGGAAGCCTGCGGGCCCAACGATCCACAGGTCGCACCCGGGGCCGTTGAATGGGATTGCGCCGCCCATGTCGTCGTGAGCGCCGAGCGTATAGCGGTGCGGCGGCGTGATCAGGTCAGCCAGGTCATAGACGTGGAATACGGCGCCGGCCTCGCCGCTGTTCGTGAACCAGACATGCGCCAGACCCGGGTCCAAAGTCAGGTTGGCCTCCAGCGAATACGGCAGGGCCCGTGACGGGCGCACCCCGGCGGCTTGGACAGGCGCTGTGACGCTTGCGGGTGAGGCCGGGCGCGTGGTCTTGAGCAGCGCCTTGGCGCGAACGGATGTCTCTCGGGTGGCCGGCAGAACCGGCGGCCTGGCGCGGTTGGGCGCCTTGAAGTCGAAGCAGGTGGTCAGGTCCCCGCAGACCGCGCGCCGCCAGGGCGAGATGTTGGGCTCCGCCACACCGAAGCGCGCCTCCAGGAAGCGTATCACCGAGGTGTGGTCGAAGACCTGTGAGTTCACCCAGCCGCCACGGCTCCAGGGCGAGATGACGTACATCGGCACCCTTGGGCCCAGGCCATAGGGACGGCCGACGTAGGCCGGGACGTCGATGGCCTCAGCCGGGTTTCGCACATCGTGATGCTCGCCCGTCAGGTCCACCGTTGAGCCGCCAAGGTACGTGCCGTCCGTGTCCCGCGAGGGCGGCGCCGGGGGCGGCACGTGGTCGAAGAAGCCGTCGTTCTCGTCGAACATCAGCAGCAGGACGGCCCTGGCCCAGACGTCGGGATTGGCAGTCAGGGCGTCCAGCACCTGGGCGGTGTAGTCCGCGCCCTGGGCCGGGCTGGAGGGGCCAGGGTGCTCCGACGCAGCGGCTGGAGCCACGATATGGCTGACCTGGGGCAATGCGCCGGACAGCACGTCTGCGCGTAGCCTGTCGAGGGTGTGGGTGGTGAGGCCCTCGGCCGCCAGCGCGGGATCCGACCCCGGCGTTCCGGACTTGGAAGCGCGATAGGCGGCGAAGCCCTCCAGCGGGTTGTCGCTGAAGTTGTCGGCCATGTCCTGATAGATCCGCCACGATACGCCTGCCGCCTGCAGGCGCTCGGGATAGGTGGTCCAGGTATAACCGTCTTTCGGGCCACCCTTTTCCGGCAGGCTGTCGTGGGAGTTGCTGAGCGAGGGGCCGCCGCCCTTGCCCAGGGGGTCGTGCGTGCCGGTGAACAGGAACAGCCGGTTGGTGTTCGTGCCCACCTGCATGGCGCAGTGATAGGCGTCGCAGACCGTGAAAGCGTCGGCCAGGGCGTACTGGAACGGCAGGTCTGCGGGCGCATAGTGGGCCATGGCGTGGGCTCGCTTGGCCGCGGGCCAGTCGGCCATGCGACCGTTGTCCCAGGCAGCCTGGGCGTCGGTCCAGTTGTGTGGCGTGCCCTCGACCCGCATGTGCGCGAAGGTGCGGGTGGTGTCGAGCGGGAAGGGAGCCAGGTAGGGTGGCTGCGCACCCGGGGCATTGGCCTGGGTCCAGACCGTGCGCCCGTCCGGCAGCGGGATCGGAAACCGATCGGCGAAGCCCCGTACGCCGTTCATGGCGCCGAAGTAGTGATCGAAGCTGCGGTTTTCCTGCATGAGGATCACCACGTGGTCGACATCGGCGATCGTGCCGGTGCGCACCCGTGCGTCGATCGCGGCGGCGCGTGCGATAGCGCCGGGCAGGGCGGCGCTGGCCGCGGCGGCGACGAGCAGTTGGCGACGATCGAGCATGGGGCCCCCTACGGGGTGTAGGTTACGCCCGCCTTCATCACGAAAGCCACCTTCCGCAGCACGGTGGTCAGGGCGGCGGCGGCGACCAGGGCCTAAATCTGCCGCGCCCGGCCTTCCCAGTAGGGCGCGCGCACCTTGCCGCGCTGGATCTTGCCGGCTTCTGAACGCGGAAGCTCCGTCACGAAGTCGAGGCTGCGGGGCACCTTGAATGCGGGCAGGCTGTCGCGGGCGAAGCCGAGGATTTCCTGGGCCAGCAGGTCGGACGGCTCGTAGTCCGGCTTCAGCAGGATCACCGCCTTGACCTGTTCGCCCCACTCATCGTGCGGCACGCCCACGGTGGCGCTGTCGGCGACGGCGTCGTGCTTGATCAACTCGTTGTCGATCTCCTGCGGGTAGATGTTGACCCCACCCGATATGATCGTCTCGGCGCTGCGGCCGGTGAGGAACAGGTAGCCGTCGTCGTCGAAGTAGCCCATGTCGCCCATGGTGAAGTAGTCGCCGACGCGGCTGGCCTGGGTCTTCTTGTCATCCTTGTAGTAGGTGAACGCGCCGCCGGGCGGGAGCTGGTGATAGATCGTGCCGGAGACGTTCGGCGGACATTCGTTGTTCTGGTCGTCGAGGATCTTCGAACCCAGGAGCTCGGGGCGCTTGCCAACCGAGCCGGGCTTGCGCAGCCATTCGTGGCTGTCGATCATGAAGCCGGCGCCGCCTTCGGACCCGGCATAGTACTCGCTGAGCACCGGGCCGAACCAGTCGATCATCGCCTGTTTGACCTCGGGCGGGCAGGGCGCCGCGCCGTGCACGATGTATTTAACGCAAGAGGTGTCGTACTTAGCCTTGACCTCCGGCGGCAGGGCCAAGAGGCGCTGGAACATAATCGGCACCAGGTGCATGTGCGTGACCCGGCGCTCGGCGATGGTGCGCAGGACGTTCTCGGAATCCCACTTGTCCATCAGCACCAGGGGGCAGCCGGCGCCCATGGCGGCGCGCACGTCGAACACCATCGGGGCGGCGTGATAGGCCGGGCCGGCGCACATCTGGACCGAGGTCTGATCGTAGCCGCGCATGGCGTACATCGCCTGCGGCGTGACCGCGGGCGCCGGGCGGTAGACGCCCTTGGGCCGACCCGTCGTGCCCGAGGTGTAGGGCATGTTGTTGCCCAGCGCAGGGTCGGAGATGTCCGAGGGGTCCTGGCCGGCCAGGGCGGTGTCGTAAGGGGTAAAGCCTTCGATCTCGCCCCCGATCGCGACCTTCAGCACCAGCCCGGGCGCCGCGGCGGCGGCGGGACCCGCGGTCGCGACGCGGGCCTCGGCGAATACGGCGCGGGCCTCGCAGTCGTTGAGGATGTAGGTGACCTCGTCGAGCGCCAGATGCCAGTTGACGGGGGTCAGGCGGAACCCGCCGCGCAGGGTGGCGGCCAGCACCTCGACAAACTCGCCCCGGTTCGAGGAGACCAGGGCCACGGAATCTCCGGCTTTGAGGCCCGCCGCGCGCAGCACGCGCACGATGCGGTTGGCGTTGGCGTTCACCTGGGCAAAGGTGCGCACCTTGCCATCGGGATCGTAGACCGCCGGCTTGTCGGGCTGGACGTCCGCCCAGACCGCCGTGCCCATGCCGACCATGGCGGCCGCTTCAAGCCGAGCGTTGAGATCCATTGCCGCGTCCATCCCGCCTCCGTGCGCCGCTTGGCGCGGCATCATTCCCGATGTTCGAAAACATCATGGCATGGCGCGGGCGACGTGGACAACGGGTTGCGGCTCACGCCTTGCTGAGTTTGCGCAGCACAAATCCGCCGGCCGTGGCGCCCACCGCGGTGACAAAGGTCCCCCAGGTGATGTCGATCACCGTGATCTGCGTCGACCAGACCTTGAGCGTTGCCTGGTTGGTCAGGTCGTAGGTCGCGTAGCACATCGCGCCGAGCATCCCGCCCGTGATGGTCGTCTTCAGTAGCGGCTTGTCGCGGTTGGGCCAGATGGCGAGGGCGACGATGCCGGCGATGTAGGCGACGTAGAAGACCACCGCCACGTCGATCCGCGCGGTCGGGTTGGCCACCGGCTCCAGGGTCGGAAAATAGACCTTCGGCCCGAACTGGGTGAGCCAGACGTAGTCCACCGCGGCGAAGGCCAAAGCTGTCGCCAGATAGGCGGCGATGATCCTGAACATGCTGTCCCTCCCTATTGGACCGTGCCGCCCTAGGCCGGCCGCAGCCGGTAGTGGCTCACACCCCATTCCGTGCCGCCACGATGGCCGAAGAGGCCCGCTGTGGCGAGGAAGAACAAGCGCCAGCGTCGATGCCAGAGCGTGGCGTCCTTGCCGTAGACGGCCTCCAGCACGGGCCGGATCGCCGGCAGGTTCGCGTCATACAGCGCCAGCCAGTCGAGGGCGGTCTTCTGATAGTGGGTCCCGCTCCAGCGCCAGTCCTGCTCCAGCGTGAACAGGTCGGGGAACTGGGCGATCAGCCCGTGGCTGGGCATCACGCCGCCGGAAAAGAAATACTTCCCGATCCAGTCCGCTTCATCGTCGAGGTCGAACCGGTAGGGCGTGGTCTTGTGCGTGAAGACATGGATGAAGAGGCGTCCCTCCGGCTTCAGCCAGATCTTCACCCGCTCGAGCAGGGCGCGCCAGTTCGCCATATGCTCGAACATCTCCACCGAGACCACGCGGTCGAAGCGACCGGGGGCCTCGAAGTCGTTCATGTCGCAGGTGATGACGTCGAGGTTCGTGAAGCCCCGCTCGGCGGCGCGGGCCATGATGAAGGCCTTCTGGCTGGCGGAGTTCGAAACCGCGGTGATCCGCGCGTTCGGGTAGGTCTTCGCCATCCACAGCGAGAGCGAGCCCCAGCCGCAGCCCAGTTCGAGGATTTGCTGGCCATCCTGAAGGTCGGCGTGTTCGGCGGTTTCCTTCAGCCCGTGCTCCTCGGCCTGGGCCAGGGTGTCGCCGGGGTCGCGGTAGAGCGCCGAGGAGTATTTCAGCTGCGGGCCCAGGCAGTTGAGGAAGAAGTCCGCCGGCACCTCATAGTGCTGGGCGTTGGCCGCGTCGGTGTGCTCGGCGATCGGGCGGGCTTCCATTTCGCGCGCGAACGCGGCCTCGGTCCCGGGGCCGGCTACGGAAAGCTGGCGGCGGGCGTTCGCGACCAGCAGTGTGATGGCGGCTTTTCGCACCGCGTCGGGCAGCGGGGCGCCCTCGAACGTGTCGATGGTGGCGGAGATCAGGCTCATTCAGGTTTGGACTCGCTTGGCGGGGAGAGGAAAAAAGGCGCTGACGCGGGCCTGGTAGTCACGGAAGGCCTGGCCGCGTGACTTCAACATGGCCGCCTCCAGAGGCGGCACGCCGGAGACGTAACGGAGCAGGGCGAACATCACCGCGGGCGCGGCCAGGCTGAGCCAGGTGACCGGCCGGCCCGGATCGAGTGCGATGACCGGGTAGGCGACCCAGCCCAGCCATTGGAAGAAATAGTTGGGGTGCCGCGACCAGCCCCAGAGGCCGCGGTCCATGACCTGGCCGTGGTTCGAGGCCTGCGCCCGGAAGGCCTTCATCTGGTTGTCGGCCACGTATTCGCCGACGATGGCCGCCACGAACACGGCAATGGCCAGGGCGTCGCGCCAGCCCAGCGCCGGGTCCGGATGGCGCGCCGCCAGGATCACGGACAGGCCCAGCATGGCGCTGGCCGGCGCTTGCGGCAGGGTCACGAACAACATGCGCATGGGATAGGTTTTGGGGTCCCCGTCGCGGAAAGCGGCGTAACGGGCGTCCTCTGGATGGCTGGCGACGCGCGGCGTCAGGTAGAGGCCCAGGCGCAGCGCCCAGATCAGCATGAAGGCCGCGATCATCCCCTGCCGCGCATTGGGCGGCTGGCCGTCCAGCGGCCACAGCGCGGCGCCCGCCAGGACCAGGCCGGTGCCCCACGTCCAGAAGACATCGGTCCAGCCGCCGTTGTTCGTCGCCAGCCCGAATGCCCAGGCGGCAACCATCACTACGAGCATCGCCCCGAGCACGCCGAGGACCAGGTACAGAAGCATATTCCCCCGCTTCGTTTCCGCACTGGATACGACCACGTTCCGCGCGCCGACGCATCCACCCCTATAAGGACTTCGTAGCGTTTGCTAACAGTGGCGCAGCGGGACGCGCCAGCGGCGTCGCAGGGGTTCTTTGGACGTGGAACAATCATCCGACCGGCGGCTCAAGGTGGCCGTGATCGGCGCCGGCATTGCGGGCCTGTCCTCGGCCTGGCTGCTTTCGGAACGCCACGACGTCACCCTGTTCGAGACCGACAACCGGCTGGGCGGCCACGCCAACACCGCCGAAGCCCCCGGCCTGCACGGGCCTGTCCCGGTCGATACCGGCTTCATCGTCTTCAACGAAGGCAACTACCCCAATTTCACGGCGCTGCTGGCTCATCTCGGCGTGCCGCACATCAACGCCGACATGTCGCTCAGCGTCTCGCTCGACGACGGGACCTTCGAATATTCCAGCTTCGGCCTCGGCGGCGTCTTCGCCCAGAAGCGAAACATCCTGTCCCCGCGGTTCTGGGGCATGCTGCGCGACATCACCCGCTTCTACCGCGAGGCGCCGAAGGACCTGGCGGCGCTTGAGGCCG
>JANPKX010000657.1:0-4105 GCA_031426235.1 Alphaproteobacteria bacterium
CGGAGGCGACCGCCGAGACCATCCGTCCGGATGGCTGGCTGAAGACCGGCGATGCCGGATACATGAACGAGGACGGATTCTTCTTCGTCCATGATCGCGTGAAGGACATGATCGTGTCGGGCGGCGAGAACGTCTATCCGGCCGAGGTGGAGAACGCGATCCTGGGCTGCCCGGGCGTCGCCGACGCCGCCGTCATCGGCGTGCCGGACGAGCGTTGGGGCGAGGCAGTCAAGGCGATCGTGGTTGCCGCGCCGGGACCCCGGCCCGACCCCGCCGACATCATTGCCTATGCCCGCCAGCGGATCGCCGGGTTCAAGGCGCCCAAGTCTGTCGACTTCGTGGACGCCCTGCCCCGCAACCCTTCCGGCAAGGTGCTGCGGCGCGAACTGCGCAAGCCCTACTGGGAAGGCCGTGACCGCAAGGTGGGGTAGTTTTCCCTCCCCTTGACGGGGAGGGAAACCCTCAGGCGCTCAGCGAGGCCTGGTCGACTTTGAAGCCCGGCCCCATCGTCGAGGAGAGGCTGATCTTCTTGATGTAGGTGCCTTTGGCGCCCGACGGCTTGGCCTTGTTGAGGGCGTCGATCATGGCCCGCACGTTGATCAGCAGGGCTTCCTCGGTGAACGAGGCCTTGCCGATGCCGGCGTGGATGATGCCGGTCTTCTCGGTGCGGAACTCGATCGAGCCGCCTTTGGCGTCCTTCACGGCCTGGGCCACGTTGGGCGTCACGGTGCCGACGCGCGGGTTGGGCATCAGGCCGCGGGGACCCAGAACCTTACCCAGGCGGCCCACCAGGGCCATCATGTCGGGCGTGGCGATCACGCGGTCGAATTCCATGAATCCGCCCTGGATGCGCTCGACCAGATCCTCGGCGCCGACGATCTCGGCCCCGGCCGCGGTGGCCTCGGCGGCCTTGGCGTCCTTGGCGATGACGGCCACGCGGACGTGACGGCCGGTGCCGGACGGCAGGGCGACCACGCCGCGAACCTGCTGGTCAGCATGGCGTGGGTCCACGCCCAGGTTGACGGCGATCTCGATGCTCTCGTCAAACTTGGCGTTGGCGTTGGCCTTCACCAGCTTGACGGCGGCGTCGACGGCGTGGGCGATCGTGGTGTCGCCGGTCCAGGTCTTTGTGCGCTTGGCTTGCTTGGTCATGTGCTTAGGCCTCCACGATCTGCAGGCCCATCGAGCGGGCGGAGCCCTCGATGATCTTGGCGGCGGCCTCGATGTCGATGGCGTTGAGGTCCTTCATTTTCTTCTCGGCGATGTCGCGGAGCTGGGCGCGGGTGATCTGGCCGGCGCTGTCGCGGCCCGGAAGCTTCGAGCCCGACTTGATGCCGAGCGCCTGCTTGATGAAGAACGACGCCGGGGGCGTCTTCGTGACGAACGTGAAGGACTTGTCCTGGTAGACCGTGATCACGGTCGGCAGGGGCGTGCCCTTGGCTTCCTTCTCGGTGCGGGCGTTGAATTCCTTGCAGAAGCCCATGATGTTGACGCCGCGCTGACCCAGCGCCGGCCCGATGGGCGGCGAAGGCGTGGCGGAGCCCGCGGGCACCTGAAGTTTGATATAGCCCAAGATCTTCTTGGCCATTGTTTCTCCTCATGGCTCGTCCGAGCCGGTTGAGCCGTGGTGCGGGGTATGGCTTGCAGCCCCTCCCACGGTTTTGACGCCACGGGCGTGACGCCCCCGCACGGCCGCCCAGGGGCGTCGACACGAGGCGCGCGCATCTAGCAGCATTGGGCCGCCGCGGCAACCGCCGCCGCTGGGTCAGGCTGGCTTGGCCGCCCAGAACTGGTACATGCGCGCGAAGGTGCGCGGATAGGTAATTTCGAACATGTCCCAAGCCTTGAGATCGAGACCGCCTGGATCGTGCGGGAACATCTTGCGGTACCGGTCCTTGACCTGCTCGAACTGGTGGAAGCCCAGGAACTCCAGGCCGTTCTCATCCAGCATCCGGCGCAGGTCGTCGATGGTCAGCTGGTGCTCCTGCACATGCATCAGCAGGTCCCGGCAGCCGCTGGTCGCATAGAAGTCCCGCGAAAGCACGACCGACCCATGGACAGGATCGTCGGGTGCGCGGTTCAGGATCGCCTGGCGGAATTCGCGTACGGTCTGCGGCGTGTAGGACCGCCCCAGAGTCTTCGCCGGGTTCAAGTGTTCGCGGGCCTTGGCGCTGTAGAGGCCCAGCGCCAGGAAGCCACCCGGCCTGACCATGCGCGACACCGCTCGCGCGCCCTCGAACGGGTCGGCCATGTGGTGCAGCACGCCGGCGGACTGGACCATGTCGAAGGTGCGGCCGCTGTCCGCCAGCTCCAGGATATCGGCCTGGGCATAGGTGATCCGGTCCTGCAGGCCGAGCTCGCGGGTCTTGCGCACGGCATAGGCCAGGCTCGCGCGGCTAAGGTCGATAGCGAGGGTCGTCGCGCCCGGCAGCAGCAAGGTCGCGTCGATCGCGTGCCGGCCGGTGCCGCATCCGGCGATCAGCAGGTCGTACCGCGCCGGCAGCGGCCGGCCGTGGATCTCAGTGACCGGAGCGCCGCCGCCCGCGCGGCGCCAGCGCGGATAAGGGCTGGCCTCGTACTGCGCCCGCACGTCCTGGGAAACCCCGTCGCGGATCGCGCCCAGCACCGGCAGGTCGCGGGCGATCGCCTGCTCCTCGCGGACCGCGACGATCTGCTCACGCAGGACGTCCTGCACCGGACCGCTCCACCCCTTGGAAAGCAGCGCGTCGGCGTGAGGCAGGGCGGCGAGCGGCCGATAGCAGGCCAACTGCATCGCCTCGTCGGGGGTCAGGTCGGGAAACCGCGCCACCAGGCTCTCGACGCGGGCGGTCTCCGCGGCGTCCTCGGCCCAGGCGAACTCATTCAAATGGCACTGGATCGCGAGGTCGCAGAGCACACCCGAGACGAGACCGCCGTAGTCCTTGAACAGGAACTGGCGGCGGATAGAGGTCATGTTGCGCTCAAACCACGCCGGAAACACCGGGAAGCTGCGCAGGAACTCGCCGATCAGCGGGTCAGCGACCAGTGCGTTGACGGTTTGCGGCCACGAGGCTCGGATCACATCGATGCACCGGGCCGACAGGACGTCGGTGGCCCCACGCCCGCTTCGCAGCGCGGCGACTAGCCTGAGGCGCTCGGCGGCGGTGTCCACGGACTAGCGCTCCCCGCCGCGTGTCGGCTTCAGCCGACCTTCTCGACCTGGGCGTACTCGAGCTCGACAGGCGTGGCGCGACCGAAGATCGACACCGTAACGCGAAGGCGGGCGCGATCCTCGTCAACCTGCTCGACCGACCCGTTGAAGCTGGCGAACGGCCCGTCGGTGACCCGCACGGTCTCGCCGATCTCGAAGCTGATGGTGGGCTTGGGCCGCTCCACGCCCTCTTCGATGGCGCCGACGATGCGCTGGACTTCCTTTTCCGACACCGGGATCGGCTTGGAGCCGGAGCCCAGGAAACCGGTGACCTTCGGGGTGTTCTTGATCAGGTGATAGGCCTCGTCCGAAAGCTCCATCTTCACCAGCACGTAGCCGGGGAAGAATTTGCGCTCGGAGTTCACCTTGCGACCGCGGCGAATTTCGACGACGTCCTCGGTGGGCACCAGGATTTCGGAGAAGAAGTCCTCCAGCCCCTGCGTCCGGGCCTGCTCGCGGATGCTCTCCGCGACCTTCTTCTCGAAGTTCGAATAGGCGTGGACGATGTACCACTTGTGGTGCGGGTTGCCCTTCGGCGGGGCGACAGCGGCTTCAGACATTTGAGTTTCCTAGCCGCCCGTGGCGACGCGCAGGATGCCGGTGACGGCGAAATTGAGGATCCAGTTCACGATGAAGAAGAAGATCGCGGCCAGCACGACCATGATCGCCACCATCACCGATGTGATCCAGGTCTCGTTGCGGCTGGTCCAGGTGATCTTGCGCGCCTCGGCGCGGACTTCGCGGAAGAACTTGGGCGTGTTGCGCAGGCTCTGGATGAACCCGCCGCTCTTGGGCGCGGAGGCGCTCGAGCCCGCAGGAGTCGCCAGTACGGCGGCGGTCTTGGCCGCGCGCTCGCGGATCGCTTGCGGAGACTTACCCGGTTTCCTGGCCATGCGGCGCTTCAAACTCTCATCT
>JANPKX010000658.1:0-3236 GCA_031426235.1 Alphaproteobacteria bacterium
AGGGGTCAGCGCTGCATCGGCGGTGGCTGGCGTTCGGGCAAATTCAGGGTGGCTGTCGAGGAAGATCGCAACCCGATCCTCGTCCTCCTCCGGCAACACAGAACAGGTAACATAAACCATCCGGCCGCCCGGCTTCACGAAGCCCGCGCCATCGTTCAGCACCTGGTCCTGGTCCGCCTGGCGTTTGGCCAGCGTTTCCGGCGTCAACTTCCACTTGGTGTCGGGGTGGCGGCGCCACGAGCCGGTGCCGGAACAGGGCGCATCGATGAACACGACGCCCATCTTGCCCACAAGGTCCTTCAGAGGCGCGGGGTTGAGCGGGGTGCGGATCTGCAGATTGCGCACGCCCGCCCGGTCGCCGCGCCGGATGGTGTCGGTCAGGCGCCGGGCGTCGCTGTCGTAGGCGTAGATCTGGCCGGTGTTGCCCATGGCGGCCGCCAGGGCCAGCGTCTTTCCCCCGCCGCCGGCGCAGAGGTCGAGCACCTGCTGGCCCTTGACGTCGCCGGCTGCTGACGCGGCGATCTGGCTGCCTAGGTCCTGCACCTCGAACCAGCCCTTGGAGAACTGTGGAATGGCCTCGACGGCGCCGCTGCGATCGGCGGCCGCGGGCGCGGCGATCCGAAGGGCGTTGACCATCAGGCCGGGCGGCTGGGCGTCGAACGGCGTCAGCGCCTTCAGGGCCCGCTGCGGGTCGGTCTTCAGCGTGTTGACCCTCAGGTCGACCGGCGCGCGCTCGGCCAGGGCGGCCAGCTCCGGCGCGCGGTCCTCCCCGAACACACGCGCGAACGAGGCGTCGAGCCAATCGGGGTAGTCTCCGCGCACGGCTTGGGGCGCATCGGCCAGGTCGCGCGGCACGGCCAACGCCTGCCGCTCGGCGTCGGTCAACGGGCCGTGTCCGTGCACGGCGTCACCCGCGGCTTCGGCCAGCCGATCCAGCGACCAGTCCCAATGCAGGTGCAGCGTCGCCAGGACGGCCGCACGCAAGCTGTCGTCGCCCATCCGCCAGCTCAGGGACCGGCGACGGCGCAGTACGTCGAGCACCAAGCCGGAGATGAACGCCCGGTCCTTCGATCCGGCGTAGCGCGCCCCCTCCCCCCAGTTTTTCATGGCGAGGCGGACGGGCTTATGGCGCGTCTCGATCTCGGTCAGGACTTCAAGGGCCGCCGTCAGGCGTCCGCCATCACGCATCAGGTCACCGGAGCAGGGCTACGAGCAGCATCACCAGCCCGATCAGGGAGACGAACCACACAATGCTGCGCACCGTCGGCACGCCTGTGGCGTAGAGCGGCGCATAGAGCGCGCGGGCAGCGACATAGAGGCCGGCGCCCCAGATGGTCAGCGGGGTTCCCAACTTGTCGGCGGCTGCGCACGCCAGCACGGCGGCCGCGAAAAACGGAAAGGTCTCGACGAAATTCCAGAACGCCCGGTTCAGCCGCGCCGCGACGCCTGAGATCGGCATCGGGGTGTCGCGCGGGCCAGCGGCCCACTTTAAGTCCTGCTGGTTCCGCGCTGCGCCGGCGGCCCACAACAGTTGGATAAGGCCGATGATCACGGCGCCGCCTAGCAGCTTCAGCTCAATCGCGACATCCGCCCCGTTCATGTCCGTCTCCTGCTCAGCCGGCGCTGGGATAGTTTGGCGCCTCGCGGGTGATCATCACGTCGTGGACATGACTTTCCCGCAAGCCGGCGCTGGTGATGCGGATGAACCGCGCCCGCTTTCGAAACTGCTCCAGGTCCGGGGCGCCAACATAGCCCATGGCCGCCCGTAGGCCGCCGACCATCTGGTGCAGGATCGGAGCGAGCGGGCCCTTGTACGCCACCTGACCCTCAATACCCTCGGGCACCAGCTTCAGTGCGTCGGTGACGTCCTTCTGGAAGTAGCGGTCGGCCGACCCCTGGCCCATGGCGCCAACCGAACCCATGCCGCGGTAGGCTTTGAACGAACGGCCCTGGTACAGGAACACCTCGCCCGGCGCTTCGTCCACCCCAGCGAATACCGAGCCCATCATGGCGACCGAAGCGCCCATGGCCAGGGCCTTGGCCAGGTCGCCGGAATACTTGATCCCGCCGTCGGCGATCACGGGCACGTCGCTTCCCTGTGCGGCGCGGACAGCATCCGCGATCGCGGTCAGCTGGGGCACGCCCACGCCGGCCACGATCCGGGTGGTGCAGATGGAGCCCGGACCGATACCCACCTTCACCGCGTCGGCGCCCGCCTCGATCAGCGCCCGGGCGCCGTCGTAGGTCGCGACATTGCCGGCGACAATCTGCACGCGGTTGGTCTCGCGCTTCACCCGGTTCACGGCCTCGGCGACGCTCGCATTATGGCCGTGCGCGGTGTCGATCACCACGACGTCCACGCCGGCGTCCACAAGCGCCATGGACCGCTCATAGCCCGCGTCGCCGACCGTCGAGGCCGCGGCTACCAGCAACCGTCCCTGGGCGTCCTTGGCCGCGTGGGGATGGGCCTGGGACTTCTCCATGTCCTTGACGGTGATCAGGCCCACGGCCCGGTAATCGTCGTCAACCACGATCAGCCGTTCGATCTTGTGCCGCCGCAGCAGGTCGCGCGCTTCGGCCTGCGACACGCCCTCTCGGACGGTGACGAGGTTCTCGTGCGTCATCAGCGCCTTGGCCGGAATATCTCCACTGCCTTCGAACCGCATGTCGCGGTTGGTCAGGATGCCGCAAAGACGGCCCGTTTGCGGGTCCACGACCGGAAAGCCTGAGATCTTGCGCCGGGCCTTGATCGCCAGCACTTCGCTGAGCGGTGTGTCCGGATTGATGGTCAGGGGGTTGATGACCATGCCGCTTTCGTAGCGCTTCACCTCGCGGACCTGGTCGGCTTGTTCTTCCACCGTCAGGTTCCGGTGCAAGACCCCGATGCCGCCCGACTGGGCCATGGCGATCGCCAGCCGGCTTTCGGTTACGGTGTCCATTGCGGCCGACACCAGCGGGATGTTCAGACTGATTTCGCGCGTGAACCGGGTGGAGACGTCCACCTGGGTGGGCATGACATCCGACGGACCGGGTTCGAGCAAAACATCGTCGAAGGTCAGCCCTTCGCGAATCTCCATGAGACTCTCCATTTTGCGGTCCGCGTATAGGGGGTTGGCGGCCATGGGAGCAAGCGGCGTGAAGGGGGCGTTCATGCGATTGCAGGCTCCTGGGCATTGCGGGGCTCGCCAGATTCAGCCGGCGCGAAGACGATGAAGTCGCCATAGGTGGGCTTCGAG
>JANPKX010000659.1:0-4818 GCA_031426235.1 Alphaproteobacteria bacterium
TGTTCCGGAGGCGCTTGCGCTTGACGCCGCCCTCGTGGTCGTCCTGCATGGCTGCACCCAGCGGGCTGGCTCCTATGCCCGTGCCGCGGGCTGGCTCGCCCTGGCTGACCGCCTTGGCTTTGCGGTCCTCGCCCCCGAGCAGCAAAGCGAGAACAACGCGAACCGCTGCTTCAACTGGTTCGAGCCGGGCGACATCGCCCGCGACTCCGGGGAAGCAGCCTCTATTCACGCGATGGTCCAGCACATTTTGCGCACGCACGGGCTCGCCGCCGATCGCGTGTTTGTCACCGGGCTCTCGGCCGGCGGTGCCATGACCTCGGTCCTGCTGGCGACCTATCCGGAGACCTTCGCCGCCGGGGCGGTGGTGGCCGGTCTGCCATTTGGCCTTGCCGGCAATGTGCACGAGGCCTTCGCGGTCATGCGCGGCGGCGCCCGCCTGGGTAGCCGGGAACTCGGCGCCCTCGTCGCCCAGGCCGCCCCTGCGGCGCAGTGGCGGCCGCGTCTGGCGATCTGGCACGGCCTCTCAGACGGTACGGTCGCCAGCGGAAACGCCCCGGCGCTGGCCCGCCAATGGACCGCCGTGCACGGACTGGCCGAGCAGCCCGACGAGGTCCGCGCCCGGCGCGGCTGGACCCGCTCGGTCTGGCGCGCCTCCGACGGCGAGGCGCTCGTCGAGATGAACCTGCTGGTCGGCCTTGGCCACGGCACGCCCCTGGCCGCCGGCGGCGACGATCCGATCGGCGAGGTGGCGCCCTTCATGCTCGAGGCGGGCGTCTCGTCGTCGCTGGAGATTGCTCGCTTTTGGGGCCTCGCCCCGCCGGAAACGCCCTCGCCGGCCGAGGCCTGGACCGCCTCGAGCCCAGCGCCCGAGCCGCCGCGCGCCCACGTCCGGGGTCTCGGCGAAAGCGTCATGGCCTCCGTGTCCCCGCACGTGTCCGACGACATCCAGAAGGTGATCGCCAAGGCGCTCGCATCGGCCGGCCTGATGCGCTGAGTTCCACGGTCGGCAACCGCCCCTTGCGGGTGGGAGGACTGACACTCATCGGCTAAGCTGCGGTCATGCGGGTGCGCCTCTTGATCGCCATGGGTCTGGCCTCGGCGATCCTGAGTGTCGGGCTTAGCGGTCGCGCCAGCGCTGATCCTCACCCGGAGGCCCGCATCGGGGCTTCGTCAGCGGCAGTTGAGGCCTGGCTGCTTTCCGAAGCCGCAAGTGACGGCCCGGTGGACTACGCGCTGACCTGGATTGATCTAAGCGCGGACGGACAGGCGGAGGCCATCGTCTATCTCTCCGGCTCCGCGGTCTGCGGCAGCGGCGGGTGCAGCCTGTACGTTCTTCAATGGGAAGGAACCGCCTTGCGGGTTCGAGCGCGGACGACGGTGACGAGAACGCCCATCTATGTGCTCGAATCCCGCGCTCAGGGCTGGCGGGATCTGGCCGTCAACGTCTGCGGCGGCGGGACTACGGCCTGCTATCAGGCCCGCCTGAGTTTCGATGGTTCGAAGTATCCGTCCAACCCGACAACAGCCCCGCGCGTGGGCCAGTTGGGGATGCCGACCGCGATCTTCTTGCCGGAGCTGGGTTTGCGCCGCCTTCGCCCGTAGTCGGCGCCCGCGGCAAAGTTTCAATCGGGCCCGGCGCCAAATCCCGGTTTCTGCGTTTCCCTCGCACGACCAAGCGAGGAACGATGAGTGTTGACGATGGAGCGCTGCCCCTGTCGCGCCGCGGCGTGCTGGCCGCCACGGCGGCCACGGCGGCCATGAGCAGCAGCCGGCTATCGGCCGAGGAGGCCAGCCCGGCCCAGCCGCCTCAAGTCCGAAAGATCGTTCTGCGCCTCAACGGACGCGCCGTGCCGCTTGAGCTGGACACCCGGACCACCCTGCTCGACGCCCTGCGCGAGCACGCCCACCTGACCGGCGCCAAGAAGGGCTGCGATCATGGCCAGTGCGGCGCCTGCACCGTCCTGGTCGATGGGCGGCGCATCAACAGTTGCCTGGCCCTTGCGGTCATGCACGAGGGCGATGACATCACCACGATCGAAGGCCTGGGGCAGCCGGACAAGCTGCATCCCATGCAGGCCGCGTTCATCACCCATGATGGCTACCAGTGCGGATACTGCACGCCCGGCCAGATCTGTTCCGCCGTCGCGGTGCTGGCCGAGATCAAGGCCGGTGCGCCCAGCCATGTGACCGAAGACCTGTCCGCCGCGCCGAAGGTCACGCCGGACGAACTGCGCGAGCGCATGAGCGGCAACATCTGTCGCTGCGGAGCCTACTCCAACATCGTCGACGCCATCAGTGACGTCGCGGGGACGCGGTCATGAGGGCGTTCACCTACGAAAAAGCCGACTCCCCCGCCGAGGCCGCCAAGGCCGCCATGGCCACCCCGGGCGCGCGCTACATCGCCGGCGGCACCAATCTGCTCGACTTGATGAAGCTGGAGATCGAGACGCCAGGCCACCTGATCGACATCAGCCGCCTGGACCTCGACGAGATCAAGGAAACCGACGACGGCGGCCTGCGGATCGGCGCCATGGTGCGGAACGCCGACCTGGCGAACGACACGCGGGTCCGCCGCGACTACGCCGTGCTCAGCCGCGCGCTGTTGTCAGGCGCCTCGGGCCAACTCCGGAACAAGGCGACGACCGGCGGCAACCTGCTCCAGCGCACCCGGTGCCCCTATTTCTACGACCCCACCAAACCCTGCAACAAGCGTGAGCCGGGCGCCGGCTGCTCGGCTCTCGAGGGCTTCAACCGAAACCTCGCCATCCTGGGCGTCAGCGACCAGTGCATCGCCACCCACCCCAGCGACATGGCCGTCGCCATGCGTGTGCTGGACGCCACCGTCGAGACCGTCCACGCCGACGGCCGCCGCCGCGCCATACCGATCGCCGACTTTCACCGGCTGCCGGGCGCCACGCCGCACATCGAAACTACCTTGGCGCCGGGCGAGCTGATCACCGCCGTCACCCTGCCCAAGCCGGTGGCCGGCGCGCACATCTACCGCAAGGTCCGCGACCGGGCCTCGTATGCGTTCGCGCTGACCTCGGTCGCTGCGGTGCTGCCGCCGGGCGGCGGCGGGCGACTGGCCTTCGGCGGCCTGGCCCACAAGCCCTGGCGGGTCGAGGCGGCCGAGACGGAGATCCCGCGCGGAGCGCGCGCCACCGCGGGCGCTGTGCTCGCCGGCGCCCGGACCACGCCGCAAAACGCCTTCAAGCTGCGCCTCGTCGAACAGACGCTGGCCGCCGTCTTCGACCAAGCCAAGGCCTGACGCCATGAAGTTCGACACCCCCGCGGGCCCCAACCCCATCGACCGGCTGAAGGTGGTCGGCAAGCCCGTCGATCGCATCGACGGCAAGCTGAAGACCACGGGCACGGCGCCCTACGCCTACGAACGCCACGACGCGGTGCGCGCCCCCGCCTACGGCTATGTTGTGGGCGCCGCGATCGCCAAGGGCCGCATCACCAGCATCGACCTGGCGCAGGCGCGCCGGGCGCCGGGCGTGCTCGCCATCGTCACCTACCAGAATGCCGGCAAGCTGGGCCAGGCCAAGGCGATCACCGCGCCCCTGCTCGCGGGACCCGAGGTCCAGCACTTCGACCAGGCCGTCGCCGTCGTGGTCGCCGAGACCTTCGAGCAGGCCCGTTCGGCCTCGCGCCTGGTGCGCGTGCGCTACGCCAAGGCCAAGGGCGCCTATGACCTGGCGGCCGCCAAGGACAGCGCCGTCAAGCCGCCGGTCAACCCCGACCAGGGCGGCGATCCGCCTGATACGGCGGTGGGCGACTTCGCCGGCGCCTTCGCCAAATCCGCCGTCAAGATCGACGCCACCTACACCACGCCCGACCAGTCGCACGCGATGATGGAGCCGCACGCCACCATGGCGTCGTGGGAGGGCGACAAGGTCACGGTCTGGACGTCCAACCAGATGATCGACTGGGCGGTGCGCGACCTCAGCGAAACCCTGCTGATCCCCAAGACCGACATCCACGTGATGTCGCCCTACATCGGCGGCGGCTTCGGCGCCAAGCTGTGGATCCGCAGCGATGTCCTGATGGCGGTATTGGCGGCCAGGGCCGCGAAACGGCCGGTCAAGGTGGCCCTCGCCCGCCAGCAGGTGTTCAACAACACCACCCACCGGCCCGCCACCATCCAACGCATCCGCATCGGCGCCGGGCACGACGGCAGGATCACCGCCATCGGGCACGAGAGCTGGTCCGGCGACCTGCCGGACGGTCAGCCCGAGACCGCCGCCAACCAGACCCGCCTGCTCTACGCCGGCGCTAACCGGATGACCGCCCACCGCCTGGCGGTGTTGGACCTGCCTGAAGGCAACGCCATGCGCGCCCCAGGCGAGGCGCCGGGAATGCTGGCGCTGGAAGTGGCCATGGACGAGCTGGCCGAAAAACTGGGCCTGGATCCCGTCGAGCTGCGCATCCGCAACGACACCCCGTTCGACCCTGAAAAGGGTCCGGTCCGCCCATTCTCCCAGCGCGACCTGATCGGCTGCCTGCGTACCGGGGCCGAGCGCTTCGGCTGGAGCCGCCGCAACCCCAAGCCCGGCCAGATGCGCGACGGGCGCTGGCGCGTCGGCATGGGCATGGCCGCCGCCTTCCGCAACAACATCCCCACCAAGTCGGGCGCGCGGGTGGCCGTGGACGGCAAGGGCGCCGTGACCGTCACCACCGACATGACCGACATCGGCACCGGCAGCTACACCATCATCGCCCAGACCGCGGCCGAGATGATGGGTGTGCCGCTGGACCGGGTGAAGGTGATGCTGGGCGATTCCCGCAGCCCTGTTTCCGCCGGCTCGGGCGGCC
>JANPKX010000660.1:0-2361 GCA_031426235.1 Alphaproteobacteria bacterium
GCGAAGCTGACGGAGGGGGTCTATCCCCTACAGCACCAGTGGGACAGTCCGCCCGCCGCGCACGACAACCCTGCGCATAAGGGCAACGCCGGGCGCGCTGGCGCGGCCTACCGGCCGGACGATGGTGATCGCGAACCAGGCGCCGTCGGCCAAGCCGGCAAAGGCGAATTGGTCGGCGTCGTCGCAGGTGGTGCGCCTCACGAACGGGGCTGCGTCGCCGGGCGGCGCGTTGGGCGTGCGCGCGCGCACTTCATCAGCGGGCAGGGCGGCGCTGACTGCGGAGCCGTAGAGGGCAGTCATGCGCCGCGCCGACCAGGCGGTCTCGGGCGTCAGGACCACGCTGGACCCGGCGCAGGTGAACCGCTGCGCGCCCTGGCGATAGCCGACCCGCCCGGCGATGACGTTGCCGCCCGGCCGCTGCGACCAGGCAAAGTCCGCGGCCGAGAAGTTCGCGGGCGCGGCGGCGCGGGGGGCCAAGGGCGCGGGCGGCGGCGGCCCCAACGTGGTGGCGCAGGCGGAGGTGAGGGCAGCCAGCGCCAGGGCGCTGACGAGAGAGATCCGAGACATGCCGCTACCTTATAGTCGAATGCGTCAATTTAGCGCCAGAGCCGCAGCTTGACCGTGAGCCGGACACTCGACCTACTGCCGCCCACGATTCCCCCAGGAGGCGACCCCATGGCCCACAAGTTCGAAATCTACAAGGACAAGGCCGGTGAGTTCCGCGTGAAGTTCAAATACAACAGCGAGACCATGTTCTCGACCGAGGGCTATGCGTCGAAGTCGAGCGCCCAGAGCGCCATCGACAGTCTGAAGAAGAACGCCCCGGAAGCTCCGGTCGAAGACAACAGCTAGTCGTCTCCGCCAGGCTTCCCGCGCAAGGCCTTTACGCCGCCACGCTTGGTCTTGCCGTCCAGGCGGCGCAGCTTCGAGGCATAGGTCGGCCGTGTCTTCTTGCGCGGCGGCGGGGGCGGCTTGGCGGCCTCGCGGATCAGGTCGGTGAGGCGAGCGAATGCGGCCTGCCGGTTCATCTCCTGGCTGCGGTGCTCCTGGGCCACCATGACGATCACACCGTCGAGCGTCAGCCGGCTGCCCGCCAGCTTCTCCAACCGCGCCTGGACACTCGGCGTCAGTGACGGCGAGCCGCGCACGTCGAAGCGCAGTTCGATGGCCGTGGACACCTTGTTGACGTGCTGGCCCCCAGGGCCCGAGGCGCGCACCGCCCGGACCTGCACCTCGTCGTCGGCGAGGACGATGGCGTCGGTGACTTCGATCATCCGGCTCTGGATGCCACGGTTCGTTGTCCGGCGCGACGGCCGCTCCCTTGACCAAGCGGCAAAAAAACGCTTCACACCCCCGGCTTTGCCGCGCGCCCATTGCGCGCGCCGCGGGGCAGGCTTTGTCTCAGGAGAACAATCATGCGCGTCTACTACGACCGCGACGCCGACATTTCCCGCATCCTGGACAAGAAGATCGCCATCGTGGGCTATGGCTCCCAGGGTCGCGCCCATGCGCTCAACCTCCATGACTCCGGCGCCAAGAACGTGGCCGTGGCGCTGAAGCCCGGCTCGGCTACGGCCAAGAAGGTCGAGGCCGACGGCCTGAAGGTGATGTCCGTGGCCGATGCGGCCGCCTGGGCCGACGTGCTGATGGTGCTGGCCCCTGACGAACTGCAGCGCGGCATCTACAACGCCGAGATCGCGCCCAACATCAAGGCGGGCACGGCCCTGCTGTTCGCCCACGGCCTGAACGTGCACTTCAACCTGATCGAGCCGGCGGCCGGCATCGACGTGCTGATGGTCGCCCCCAAGGGCCCCGGCCATACCGTGCGCGGCGAGTACCAGAAGGGCGGCGGCGTGCCGTGCCTGATCGCCGTCCATCAGGACGCGACGGGCGGCGCCATGGATCTGGGCCTGGCCTACGCGTCGGCGATTGGCGGCGGCCGTTCGGGCATCATCGAGACCAACTTCCGCGAGGAATGCGAAACCGATCTGTTCGGTGAGCAGGCCGTGCTGTGCGGCGGCCTCGTCGAACTGATCCGAGCGGGCTTCGAGACCCTGGTCGAGGCGGGCTACGCGCCGGAAATGGCGTATTTCGAGTGCCTGCACGAGGTGAAGCTGATCGTGGATCTGATCTACGAAGGCGGCATCGCCAACATGAACTACTCGATCTCCAACACCGCCGAATACGGCGAATACGTCACTGGCCCCCGCATCGTCACTGCCGACACCAAGGCGGAGATGAAGCGCGTGCTGGAGGACATCCAGTCCGGCAAATTCGTCCGCGACTTCATGCAGGAGAACGCCGTCGGCGCCCCCTCCTTCAAGGCCACCCGCCGCCGCGGCGCTGAGCACCAGATCGAGG
>JANPKX010000661.1:0-3146 GCA_031426235.1 Alphaproteobacteria bacterium
GGCGAGGTCGTCAGCCGCGATGATCTGATCGCGCAGTGCTGGGACGGGCGGATTGTGAGCGAGGACGCGATCAACTTCGTGATCGCCCAGGTGCGCAAGCTGGCGACCCATACGGGCGCCTTCCACCTCGAGACGATTACCAGGGTTGGCTACCGGTTGATGGCGCACCCGGCTCCACAAGACACCGCTACGCCGCCTCCGCCCGCAATAGCGCCAACCGGCGCGCCGCCCAACAGCCCGCCACGCGCCAGCCGGCGACGTGTACTGGGCCTCTGGGCTGGAGGTGTCGGGGGGATCGCGGCCGCGGCCGGGGGCGGGGTGGCTTTGTGGCAGGCGCGGCGCGCCCGGTCATTGGAGCCCGTAACCATTGCGGTGCTCCCCTTCGACGACCTCAGTCCGGGGCAGGACACCCGATATCTGGCCCAGGGTCTGGCGCGCGAGGTGCGGAATTCCGTGTCCAGGGTGGCCGGCCTCAACGTGATCGCCGACACCTCCTCGTTCGCGCTGTCGGGCCGCAATCTGAGCGATCAGGCGATCGGCCGTCGGCTCGACGCCGATCTGTTGCTCAAGGGCAGCGTCGCCTTGTCGGCAGGCGATGTCCGGATCAGCACCGAGCTGATCGACCTGAAGTCGTCATTGCAGGTCTGGGCCGATACGCACGAGAGCCAGGGCGGCGACCTGTTTCAACTGCAGAACGAGGTCGCGAGCGCGGTGATCCAGGAGTTGATGGGCCGCATTGGCGCCGATCGCATCCGCACGCCGCCGCAGCCGCGCCGACGCAACCCCGAGGTCTTCCGCATCCTGCTGGGGGCAAGCCAGCTGATGGAGCAAACCCGCACCCTGCACATGGTGAACCGCAGCGACGAGGCCTTCGATGCCGCGGACAAGTTGCAGGAGCTCGTGAGCCGCGCCGCCGCCATTGACCCGCGCGATGCCGTCATGCTGGTCGTGAAGTCCGTGCTGGTGCGCAATGGCTGGACGCGGGCGTTGGCGGAGCAGCCCCTGTCTACGGCGCAGCGTGGAGCCGCCGCGGCCGAGTTGCTGCGCCAAGCCCTGACCACCGACCCGAATGATCCCAGCGCCCTGGCTTGGCTGGCCGACTACTACCGCCGCTTGGAGTGGCGCTGGAGCGACGCCGAGACCCTTTACCAGCGGGCCCTCGCCATCGATCCGAACCACCTGGAAGCGCACTGGGGCTACGGCTACCAGCTCGACATGTTGGGGCGCGGCCTGGAGGCGTTGGTCCATGCGCGAGCGGTGATGCGTCTGGATCCGGAGACGATCTGGCGCCGCCTGTCGTTGCCGCGGATTCTGCGCTCCTGCGGCGCGAGCAAAGCGTCATGGGCGCTCTTCAACGCGGAGCTGGCGCAGAACCCGAGCAACGTCTTCCTGCTTCGGGAAATGTACGGCAACCACCTTACCGAGTCCGACGCCCCGGCCATCGACGAGTTGGTGCGCCAGGTCCGCCACGACCTGTGGGGCGGCGCCCCACCCCTGCCCGTGGAGGCGGTGCTCAAGCGGGCGGCAGCGGGCGCAGAGGCGCTGCGGGGCCGGCCGGGCGCTCTGACCGCCATGGTCGACGCCGATCTCGCGATCTACGATGCCGGCGGCGACACCGGCGGCACGCCGCAGGGGCGGGCCAGCGTCGACTTCCTGTTCATATATGCTGTCGAATACGCCTGGGCAGGCGCCGTGACTCCCGCGCTGGAGCTGTTGGACCGTGCGCTGGCGGGGCGCTCAACCTACTGGCCCGACTCCATGCCGTATGGCATCGCGCGCCTCCCGGCAGCCGTGCGGGCGGACCCGCGCTATTCGGCGCTTTGGCGATCCGACCCGCAGCGCCAGGAAATCGTCACCTCACGCCAGCGTAGCGTGATCCGCGGCCAGATGGCGGGCTATCTGCCTGACGGCCGCCGCGTGGTCCCGGAACTTCCCTCGGACCCCCTGGCACGACATGCCTAGACCACTCATGGCCCTCGCCTTCGCGGTCGTGGGAGGGTGGGGGGCCACGCCGACCCCCGCCTCCGCCCAGGCGCGCACGGACGTAGACGAAGTGGTCGTCACCAGCAGCCGCCTGGCGGGCGGCAGTGTCTCCGCGCCTTCGCCAGTGACCTCGAACTCAGCTGACGCGCTTCGCCGGGCTGCGCCTCGGAACCTGGCCGACGCGCTGGTGCAACTGCCGGCCTTCTCGGGCTCCATCCGGAGCGAGAACCCGATCACCGCGGCGACGTTCGGCGCCAACGGGCAGAACCTGCTCAACCTTCGCGGCCTGGGCCCGACGCGCACCCTGGTGCTGCTGGACGGTCGCCGCGTGCCGGCCAGCAACGCCCTGGGCGCTGTTGACATCAACATCCTGCCGCAAGGGCTGGTTCGCCATGTGGACGTGGTGACAGGCGGGGCCTCCGCCGCCTACGGCTCAGACGCCGTGGCAGGCGTCGTCAATATCCTGCTGGACACCCAGTTCAGGGGGGTGCGGGGCGAACTGCGGGGCGGGATCTCCGGCCGTGGCGACGTGGAAAGCGGCGGCGGCTGGGTCGCCGTCGGACGCCGGGCCTTTGGCGACCGGGTCCGCCTCGTGGCCAGCGCCGAGCTCGCGAGGCAGGCCGGCATCGACGCTGACGAGTCGACAGGCCGGCGCTGGTTCGACCATCCTGCAGGCCAGTTACCCAACCCCGTCGCCGGTGCTCGTCCCCCCATCCTGGTCATCCCGGAGATCCGCAACGCGCTGGGAACCTATGGCGGCGTGATCCCCTCAGGCCCGCTCAGGGGAACCCAGTTCCTGCCCGGTGGCGTCTCGGCCGCATTCAACCCCGGGGTCCTGACGGGAGCCACCTTCGCCAGCGGCGGCGACGGCGCCCAGATCAACATCGCCTTCACGCCTCGGCAGGAACGCGAAGCCGCCTTCGTTCGTGGCGAATTCGACGCGAGCGACCACCTGACGGTCTTCGCCGACGCGCTCTTTGCGCATCGCCGTGTGGGATCCGGCCTCTTCATCAACCCGCATACGGGCGCGGCCAACCAGTTCACGATCTTCCGCGACAACGCGTTCCTGCCGGGCGACGTCTTGGCGCGGATGGTCGCCGCCAACGTCACGTCCATCCCGCTGGGCCGCTACGAGCGCGATTTCCCCTTGGTCGAGATCGTCG
>JANPKX010000662.1:0-3835 GCA_031426235.1 Alphaproteobacteria bacterium
CCGCTACCGCGCCGCCGGCGTCATCCCACTCGGCAAGACCAACACGCCGGAGTACGGCATCACCGGCACCACCGAGAGCGCCTTCCTAGGCCCGTGCCGCAATCCCTGGAACACCGGCCACATCGCCGGCGGCTCATCCGGCGGCTCGGCCTCGGCAGTCGCGGCTGGCATCGTGCCGATGGCCCATGCGTCCGACGGCCTGGGCTCGATCCGCATCCCCGCCGCCTGCTGCGGCCTGGTCGGCATGAAGGTCACCCGCGATCGCAACCCGAACCTGCCGGACGGCTACGACTACACCTACGGCCTGGTGGTCGATCATGTGGTCACCCGTACCGTGCGCGATTCCGCCGCCATGCTGGACGCCACCGGCTATCCCGAACCCTTCTCCCCCTACCCCGCCCCGCCGAAGTCCGGCTCCTATCTGGAGGACGTCAGCCGCGGGCCGGGGAAGCTGCGCATCGCCTGGTCGTCGGAAACCGCCAACGGCCGTCCCATCGACCCGGAGATCCAGGCGGCCCTGGAGCGCACCGCCGAGCTGCTTCGCGGCTTGGGACACGAGGTGATCGAGCGCGGCCTCGGCATCGACTACCGCGCGCTCTACGCCGCCCGAGGTCCTGCCGGCGCGGCCAACTTCGCCGCCGGCATGGCCCGCCTGATCGATGAGATCGGCCGCGAGCCCGAGCCGGACGAGCTGGAGCCCCTCACCTGGGCCTCGCTGAAGGGCGGCCGCAAGATCTCCGGCGCCGATGCGCTGCGCTCTCTGCAGGACATGCGGATGTTGAACCGCGCCACCCTCGCCGCCTTCGCCGACATCGACGTCTATCTCTCGCCCGTGCTGGGAACGCCAGTTCCAGAGATAGGCCATATCGATCCCGTGAACCTCGAACCGCGCGAGGTGATGAAGCGCCAGGGCCGCATCTTCCCCTTCACCCCGCCATTCAACTTCTCCGGCCAGCCGTCGCTCAGCCTGCCGCTCGAGATGGACGCGAATGGTCTGCCCATCGGCATGATGTTCACGGCGAAGTACGCCGACGAGAGCACCCTCTTCCGGCTGGCCGGGCAGCTGGAGAAGGAAGCCCCGTGGGCCGCGCGGCGGCCAAAGGTCTGGGGGTGACCCCCCTCTTCTCGTCATCCCCGGCCTTGTGCCGGGGACCCATGGCGCCGCGGGTCCGGTGAACGGCGGGCAGCATGGCGTCGATGCCCCGCCATTTTTGCGGCATCCGGGCGTCGGGACGATGGGTCCCCGGCCCAAGGCCGGGGATGACGATCAAAGATGAAGCTCGGCATGACCTTCTGGACCCGACGCAACTGGATGACCCTGGCGGCGCTGGGCGGGTTCGCAGCGGTGGCCGTCGGCGCCTTCGCGGCCCATTCCGTTCGCGATCCCAAGGCCGCGGAATGGCTACGCACCGGGGCGACGTACGGCTTCATGCACACCATGGCGACATTCGCCTGCGCGACCTTCATGAACGTCGGGGCCCGGCGCGCCCGCTTTGCGCCGGCGTTCTTCCTGTCGGGCGTCGTGTTGTTCTCGGGCAGCCTCTACGCCATGGCCTTCGGCGCGCCGCGGTGGCTGGGGAGGGTCACGCCCGTCGGCGGCCTGCTGTTCCTGATCGGCTGGTTCGTCCTGGCCTGGGCGGCGCGGGACGTCGATCGTCAGGACTGAGGCGGGGGCCTGAGCGCCAGGCGGTGCAGCGCCAGCGCCGAGCCCGCCAGGGCCACCAGCATCACCGTCGCCATGGGCCGCGCCGTGCCATCGTGGAAGAGGCCCGCGAAGCTGGAGGCCAACGCCCCCGCGCCGAACCCAACGGTGCCCATCAGCGCCGAGATCGAACCGGCCCGCAGCGGATCCACGTTGAGCGCGCCAGCCGTCGTGTTGCCCTGCATGAACCCCAGGCTGCAGAAGATCAGGAATACCAGGGGCAGCACCGTCCAGCGCTCGCCGACGCCCGTGAAGGCGGCCAGCGCCAGCACGACGCCGAAGCCCAGGGCCGCGAGGCTCGCGATCGCCAACACCTGGTCGGGCAGCTTGTAGCGCAGCACCAGACGGTTCACCTGGCCCGAGCCCACGATGCCCAGGGCGTTGAACCCGAAGATCCAGGGATAGACCGTCGCAGATAGCCCGTAGGTTCCCATGATCAGGCCGGGCGACGTGGCGATATAGGTGAAGAGGGTGGCCCCGTTCAGCGCCCCGGCCAGCGCATAGCCCAGCAGCCGCGGCTGGCGCAGCAGGGCCGCGTAGGCCTTGAGCGGGGTCTCCGACAGCGCCTGGGCTGCCGTCGCCGCCGAACGCGATTCCTTCAGGCGCAGGAACGCGGCGATCCCGACCGCCACGCCGAAGGCCGCCATGAACCAGAAATTCAACCGCCAACCACCCACGATCAGCAGGGCGCTGCCTAACAGGGGCGCCAGGATCGGCGCCATCCCCATGATCAGCATCATCAGGCTGAGGGTGCGCGCCGTCTCCACATGGTTGAACGTGTCCCGCACGATGGCCCGCGAGACGACGGCGCCGGCGCACGCCCCCAGCGCCTGAACGAACCGCGCTGCCAGCAGCTGTTCGATGGACGTCGCCAGGGCGCAGGCGATGCTGGCCGCGATGAAAATCGCGGCGCCGAGCAGAAGCGGAATGCGGCGCCCGATCCGGTCGGACCAGGGCCCGTAGACGATCTGGCCGATCGCCATCCCGGCCAGAAAGGTCGCCACGGTCGCCTGCGTCTGGCCCGGGTTGGCCTGCAGCGAAACGCCGATCGCCGGCAGGCTGGCCAGGTACATGTCGATCGCCAGCGGGCCCATGGCGGTCAGCGAGCCGAGGAGGACCACCAAGCCCCAGGGCGTGCTCTGTGCGCCGTCCGTTTTCGGCGGGGCAGGCGAAGGCGGGTTGGCGGACGTCACGGCGCCTATGCCCTACGTTGTCGTGCGGGGTCAGGGGAACCCCAAACCGGAGATGAGGTTGCGATGTCGGCGCTCGAGACCATGATGCCGCCCGTTCAGCACGCCAGGGTCAACGGCCTGGACATGGCCTATTACGAGGCTGGCCCCCGCGGCCAAGGTATTCCCATCGTTCTTTGCCACGGGTTCCCCGAACTGGCCTTTTCGTGGCGCCACCAGATCAGGGCGCTGGGCGAGGCCGGCCGCTGGGTCATCGCCCCCGACCAGCGCGGCTATGGGCTCTCCGACAAACCAGGCGATGTGGCGGCCTACGACATCGACCACCTGACCGGCGACATGGCGGGCCTTCTGGACCATCTGGGCGTCGAGAAGGCGATCTTCTGCGGACACGACTGGGGCGGCATCGTCGTCTGGCAGCTGCCGCTGATCCATCCGACACGCGTCGCGGGCGTGATCGGCCTCAACACCCCCTTCATGCCCCGCGCCCCGGCCGATCCCATCGCCATCATGCGCCAGCGGTTCGGCCCCGACATGTATATCGTCTGGTTCCAGTCGCCCGACGAGCCCGAGGCGGTGCTGGGCGCCGACACCACCAAGACCATGGCCTTCTTCATGCGCAAGCCCGCCGCGCTGGCGGCCGCGGCGGCCCAACCCAACCCCTCCGGCTCCACCTTCGCCTTCAAGGACCTTTTGCGGAACTGGGACGGCGTCACCGGCGGCGAGCCGTTGCTGAACGCCGACGAACTGGCCGTGTTCGCCGACGCCTTTCGCGACGGCGGCTTCTTCGGCCCGGTGAGCTGGTACCGCAACTTCACCCGCAACTGGGAACGGGCGGCCACGCTGCCGACGCGGATCGACGGCGTGCCCTGCCTGATGGTCACCGCCGAGCTGGACGCCGTCCTGCCGCCCTCCGCCGCCGAGCCCATGCCGGCCTTCATCGGCG
>JANPKX010000663.1:0-5370 GCA_031426235.1 Alphaproteobacteria bacterium
GGCGCCGACCGGGCCATCCTCGTCCTTACCGATCAGGACCTGGAGCCGCTCGCGGTCGCCAAGACCCTGAAGGCGGTGATCGCCGAGGAGCAGCCGCAGTTGGTCCTGATGGGCAAGCAAGCCATCGACGGCGACAACAACGCCGTGGGCCAGATGCTGTCAGCGATCCTGGACTGGCCGCAGGCGACCTTCGCCTCGGAAATCGTCGTTGAAGGCGGCAAGGCCAAGGTGACCCGCGAGGTCGATGGTGGCCTCCAGATCGTCGACGTCGACCTGCCAGCAGTGGTGACCGCCGACCTGCGCCTCAACGAGCCCCGCTACGCCTCGCTGCCCAACATCATGAAGGCGAAGAAGAAGCCGCTCGACATCAAGGAACTGGCGAGCCTCAGCGTCGACACGACCGCCCGGCTCAAGGTGGTCAAGGTCACCGAGCCGCCTAAGCGCTCCGCCGGCATCAAGGTGGAAAGCGCCGCCGATATCGTCAGCAACCTGAAGACCGCGGGAGTCCTCTAATGGCCGTTCTCGTCATCGCGGACCACGACAACACGACCCTCAAAGACAACACCCACAAGGTGGTGAGCGCCGCCCAGGCTATCGGCGGCGACATCGACATCCTCGTCGCCGGGACCAACACCGCGGCCATCGCGGCCGCTGCGGCCAAGATCGCCGGCGTGCGGAAGGTGCTGACCGCCGAAAGCGCCGAACTTGGCCAGGGGATCGCCGAGGCGGTCGCCGACCTGATCGTGGGGCTCATGGGCGGCTATGACGCCGTGCTGACCCCCGCCACGTCGCAGGGCAAGAACTTCAGCCCCCGCGTCGCGGCGAAGCTGGATGTGGCCCAAATCTCGGACGTGTCCGAGGTGGTCTCCGCCGATACCTTCACGCACCCGATCTATGCGGGCAACGCGATGGAGACCGTGCAGTCGGCCGATGCTAAAAAGGTGCTGACCGTCCGCCCGACCTCGTTCAAGGCGGCAGCCGAGGGCGGATCGGCGGCGATCGAGAGCGTCGCCGCACCTGGCGCCCCGGCCAAGGTTCGCTTCGTGGATCAGAAGATCGTGAAGTCGGCGCGGCCCGACCTTGGCGCCGCCAAGATCGTGGTCTCTGGCGGGCGCGCCATGGGCTCGGCGGAAGAGTTCCAGAAAGTCATCGAGCCGCTCGCCGACAAGCTGGGCGCCGCCGTCGGCGCGTCCCGCGCGGCGGTGGACGCCGGCTATGCGCCCAACGATTACCAGGTCGGCCAAACCGGCAAGGTGGTCGCGCCGGAGCTCTACATCGCCATCGGCATCTCGGGCGCGATCCAGCACCTGGCCGGCATGAAGGACTCCAAGGTCATCGTGGCGATCAACAAGGACGGCGACGCTCCGATCTTCCAGGTCGCCGACTTCGGCCTGGTGGCCGACTACAAGGCGGCCGTGCCGGAACTGATGAGCGCGCTGGCCGCTGCCGGGAAGTAATCGCCCTAGACGCGCAGGTGCATTGGATGGGGGCGGCGTGACAAGCGCCGCCCTTTTCGTACCTGCCGCCGCAGCGCTCAACATGGGCATCTCGCCCTGCGCCATATCTGTTGCGACGCAGCAAAGCGCTTGCCGCAATGCGCCATCGGCGTGTTAGAAAGCTTGCCTTACGTTTGGGCGAACAGCGTCCAAGATCTTTGAGGCGTGGTCTGAATGGTTGACATCAAGACGGTGGGCGTGATCGGCGCCGGCCAGATGGGCTCGGGGATCGCGCATGTCGTGGCGCTCGGCGGCTATGACGTGCTGCTGCACGACGTCAGCCCGGAGCGGATCGCCCAGGGCATCGTCCAAATCGAAAAGAACATGACCCGCCAGGTTTCGCGGGGCCTGATCGAGCACACGGCCATGGAAGCGGCCATGGCCCGTATCAAGCCGGCCAACGAGCTGCAGGCCATCGGCGGCGCAGACCTTGCGATCGAGGCGGCCACCGAGAACGAAGAGACGAAGAAGAACATCTTCAAGGCGTTGGGTCCGCACCTCGGTCCCAATACGCTGCTGGCTTCGAACACCTCGTCGATCTCGATCACCCGCCTGGCCTCGGTCACCGACCGGCCCGACCGGTTCATCGGCCTGCACTTCATGAACCCGGTCCCGCTGATGAAGCTGGTGGAGATCATCCGCGGCATCGCCACGGGACCGGAAACCTACGAGACCGCCGTCAGCTTCGCGCGCTCGCTGGGCAAGACCACCTCCAACGCCGAAGACTTCCCCGCGTTCATCGTCAACCGCGTTCTGGTGCCGATGATCAACGAGGCGATCTACACCCTCTATGAGGGCGTCGGCACCGTGGACGCCATCGACACCGCGATGAAGCTGGGCGCTAACCATCCGATGGGCCCGCTGGAATTGGGCGACTTCATTGGCCTCGATACTGTGCTCTCGATCATGAACGTGCTGCACGAGGGCCTGGCGGATTCCAAGTATCGCCCCTGCCCGCTGCTGACCAAATACGTCGAGGCCGGCTGGCTGGGCCGCAAGTCGGGCCGGGGGTTTTACGACTACCGCGGCGATACGCCCGTCCCCACGCGCTGACGGCGGCCCGGCGTTTTGGGGGAGGTATTCCCAGAAGATTTGCGCCACCCTGTCGGCTGAGGGCCGGCCCACGCGTCCTCGGATCGCACCCGGAGGCCGCCCGTGCTCTACGCCCTGCTCTGCTACAACGACGAAGCCACGGTCTGGGCGTGGGACAAGGCCCAGAACGATGAGGTCATGGCGCGCATCGATGTGGTCCGCGCCCGGCTGGAAGACCAGCGCAAGCTTGGCCCATCCCTGCGCCTGATGCCCACCACGTCGGCGACGACGCTGCGCAAGTCAGATCCTCCCCTGGTGATCGACGGGCCGTTCGCCGAGACCAAGGAACAGCTGCTGGGCTTCTATGTGGTGGACGTGGACGGCCTGGACGACGCCATCGCCATCGCGCGAGAGTTGGGTGAGGCCAATCCCGGCGGCTCCTATGAGATCCGGCCGCTTGCGCTCTACAATCCCGGATCTGCGGTCACGGGATGAGCGACGACGCCTGGATCGGCGCGGCCTTGGCCGGCGCGCGGCCCCAGGCGGTGGGCGCCCTGCTGCGCTATTTTCGCGATCTCGACACGGCTGAGGAGGCCTTCCAGGAGGCCTGCCTCCGGGCGCTCCGAAATTGGCCGACCACCGGCCCACCGCGCGATCCCGCCGCCTGGCTGATCATGGTGGGCCGCAACGCGGCGCTGGACGGCGTGCGCAAGCGCGCGCGGATGGCCGAACTGCCCGATGAGGCGGCGATCTCGGATTTGGGGGATGTCGAGGACCGCACCGTCCAGACCCTTGACGCCGCCGACTACCGCGATGACGTCTTGCGTCTGCTGTTCATTTGCTGTCACCCGGACCTGCCCGCGACCCAGCAGATCGCTCTGGCGCTGCGCATCGTGTCCGGCCTATCGGTCCGCAAGGTCGCCCGCGCCTTCCTGGTCTCGGAAGCAGCCATGGAGCAGCGGATCACGCGCGCCAAGCGGGTGGTCGCCGCCGGTCAGGCCACCTTCGAGACTCCCGGCCCGGCTGAGCGCGCCGAACGGCTCGCGGCGGTGGCGGCCATGGTCTACCTGGTGTTCAACGAGGGCTATTCGGCCGGCGACGATCCCGCCCGCACCGAGCTTTGCGGCGAGGCGATCCGGCTCACCCGGCTGTTGCTGCGCCTGTATCAGACCGACCCGGAGATCATGGGGCTGCTCGCTCTGATGCTGCTGCAGCACGCCCGGAGCCAGGCGCGCTTCGCCGAGGGCGAAGTTGTGTTGCTCGACGCGCAGGATCGTGCGCTCTGGGACCGCCGAATGATCGGCGAGGGCCTGGCCCTGATCGACAAGGCCATGCGCCATCAACGCCCCGGCCCCTACCAGATCCAGGCCGCCATCGCAGCGCTGCACGCCCGCGCGGCGACCCCCGCCGACACCGACTGGGCGGGCATCGAGCGGCTCTACGCTGCGCTGGAGCGGATCACGCCGTCGCCGGTAGTCACGCTCAACCGCGCCGTCGCTCTCCACAAGGTAGGGGGTCCGGCGGCCGCCCTGGCCCTTGTGGAACCCCTGGCGGAGAAGCTTGGCGGCTACTTCCACTTCCATGGCCTGCGCGGCGCCCTCAGTCTGGAGCTGGGCCGCCACGCCGACGCGCGTGAGGCGTTCGGCCGCGCCATCGGCCTTGCGGGCACGGCGGCCGAGGCCGCCCACATCCGCCAGCACCTCGACCGGCTGCAGGCAGATCAGGCCCCAGTTTCCTGAAAATGATCGGGCGGTGTCGGGTGAGACTTTGGGCAAACGTCCTTTGGGCAGCGACAAACCCTGAAAGGATCGTTTGATGTCCGCCGCCACCGAAGCCACCGCCGTGCCCCAGGTCGAAACCAAGGGCGGCGTGGTCGCCTATCTCGCCGTGAACGGCGCCGTCAGAGCCGCAGCGTTCTATGTGAAGGCCTTTGGCGCTACGATCGCCGCCCAGCATCCGGTCGACGGCCAGGGCCGCACGATGCACATCCACATCCACCTGAACGGCAGCTCGGTGATGCTGGGCGACGGCTATCCGGAAGAGGGCCATCCGGCCCTACCGCCGCAGGGCTTCAACCTGATGCTCCCGGTGACGGGCATCGAAGCGTGGTGGGACCGCGCGATCGCCGCCGGCTGCACCGGCGTCATGGCGCCTCAGAAGATGTTCTGGGGCGATACCTATGCCCAGGTCAGCGATCCGTTCGGCTTCGCCTGGTCGCTGAACCAGGCGGCCTGATCATGATCGACAATGAGCGTCCCGCGCCGTCCCGCGGGCTCACTCTGGCTGGCTGGACCCTGACCGGCCTTTTCGTGGCCTTCATGATCTTTGATGCGGGCATCAAGCTCGCCCGTTTGCCGGTCGTCGAGGAAACCAGCCGCGGCCTGGGCATCCCGCCCGGCAGCGGGTTCGGGATCGGGCTGATGGAAGCGGGGATCCTGGCCCTCTATCTGTTCCCTCGCACGGCGGTCCTCGGCGCGATCCTGGTCGCGGCGCTGATGGGCGGTACGGCGGCGGTCAATTTCCTTAACGCCAAGCCGCTGTTGGGTTTCGTCCTGTTCGGACCCTACCTGGCGGTCATGGCCTGGAGCGGGCTGTGGCTGAGGGATCCCGCGCTCCGTGCGCTCATTCCGATTCGACGTTAACCAATCCCGAACCGCCGCATGGTTAATGAATTCGACTTCCCGCGTACCCAAGACGGATACTCCGGGTGATTCGGACAAGGACCCATGCGGCGGCTTACCCTCGCGCTCCTGCTTTCGACCTACGCCTGCCTGGGGCTGATCACGGCCCTTGTGCTGTGGCGGACCGGGACCGGGTGGGGCGTGGCCTTGTCCGGCCTGAC
>JANPKX010000664.1:0-4634 GCA_031426235.1 Alphaproteobacteria bacterium
CCTACGAATAGGCCAGCGGCAGGCCCTTCATCACCACGGTCAGCTGGTTGAACGAGCCCAGCAGTCGGCCGACCTTGGCGCGCACCAGCTCCGCAGCGTCGGGGTTTTTCTTCTGCGGCATGATCGAGGAGCCGGTGGTGAAGGCGTCCGAGAGCCGGATGAAGCCGAACTGCGGTGTCGTCCAGATCACGATCTCCTCCGCCAGCCGCGACAGGTGCACGCCGCAAAGCGTCGCCGCCGCCAGGGCCTCCAGAGCGAAATCGCGGTCCGAGACGCTATCCAAAGAATTCGCTGTCGGGCGGTCGAAGCCCAGCGCCCTGGCCGTCATGTCGCGGTCGATGGGGAAGGGCGATCCCGCCAAGGCCGCCGCGCCTAGCGGGCTCTCATTCATCCGGCGGCGCGCATCGGCGAAGCGGCCCGCATCGCGGCCGAACATCTCCACATAGGCCATCAGGTGGTGGCCGAAAGTCACCGGCTGGGCGGGTTGCAGGTGCGTGAAGCCGGGCATCAGGGTGTCGGCGTGGGCCTCGGCCTGGGCGATCAGGGCGCGTTGCAGCGCGCGCAGCTGGCCGATAGTGCGGTCGCAGGCGTCACGCACCCACATCCGGAAATCCAGCGCCACCTGGTCATTGCGCGAGCGTGCCGTGTGCAGCCGCCCGGCCACCGGGCCGATCAACTCGCGCAGCCGCGCCTCCACATTCATGTGGATGTCCTCGAATTCCGCTCGGAACGGGAAGGTCCCGGCGGCCATCTCGGCGGCGATGGCCTCCAGGCCACCCTGGATCGACGTCTCGTCGGCGCTTGAAATGACGCCTGTCTTGCGCAACATCGCCGCGTGCGCCCGCGAGCCGGCCAGATCCTGGTCCGCGAGCCGCCGGTCGAAGCCGATGGAGACGTTGATCGCCTGCATCAGCTCGGCTGGTTTTCCCGAGAACCGACCGCCCCACATGGCCTGCCCCTCGGAAGCGGTGTCGGCGGGCGGATCAGAAGAAGAGCGTGTCATATGAGCGAAGGTCCGCAGGCGTCGTCCGGCAAGCCCAAGGGCGGGATCCTGACCTGGGCCCTATGGGGCGTGGCCCTGGCAGGCCTCGCGGCGGTTGTCTACATCATGGTTCAGTCTTCCACCAACCCGGGGGTGAAGGTCGCGACAGGACCTGCGCCAGCGCCGGCCAAGGGATCGTTCCAAAGCAAGCTTGTCCGGGCGACCGCGCCGACGCCCGCGCCGGACTATGCCTTCGCCGGACCCGACGGCAAGCCGATGAAGGTCGCTGACCTGAAGGGCAAGGTGGTGGTGCTCAACGTCTGGGCCACCTGGTGCGCGCCCTGCAAGATTGAGATGCCGACCCTGGCCAAGCTCCAGGCGGCGTACGCGGGCCAGGACGTGGAGGTCGTCGCCGTCAGCATCGACAGCCCCGAAGCCGCCACCAAGGCCGCCTTGTTCATCGCCCAGAACACGCCGCTGAAGTTTTATCACGACGCCGGCATGAAGCTGCCGTTCGTGGTCAACGCGCCCGGGGCGCCGACGACGATTATTTATGGCCGCGACGGCCTGGAGAAGGCGCGAATCGCCGGGGAGGCGGATTGGGCGAGCCCCGAGGCCCGCGCCCTGGTGGATGCCGCCCTGGCCGGCTAAGCGCCGGGCACGACGACTAAAGGCCCTTCAATCTCGAAAGATTGACCCTGGGGATCGCGACGGTGAAGGCGCCGCCCATTTTCGCCTTCTCGCTGGCGGTCTCGGACCAGGCGGCGGCGAAGGCCGCCGGCGTCGCGCCGCCAGGGTCTCCCACGGCAAGGGTCCAGGCACGGCCGGCCAGGGCGGCCGAGAGGGCGCAACGGACGTCCAGATCTTCCGCTGGCGCATCCGCGGGCGGCTTCAGCAGGGTCTGCAGCACCACCGCATCCGCACGTGGCGCGACCACCGACAGCGTCCCCATCGGGATATCCTTCAGGCTTGAAAGAAACCCCGTGAGCGTCATGCGCGCTCGCGTCGTCCGCCGCTCGCCGCCGGCCCAGCCCACGACCTCCACGCCGGCCGCACGGACCCACGCCCAGCCGCCGTTGCGGTGAGCGGGATCATGACTGGCGGCGATCCACAGACGCGTGGCCATCAAGGCCTCTGGTCGGCGTAGATCTTCACCAGTCGATAGGTGAACTCGCGCGCGTCGAGCAGCGACTTGACCGCGATCCGCTCGTTCAGCCCGTGGATGTGGCCTTGGTCTGGGTCGTAGGCGATGCCGGAGACGCCGTAGGTCGGAATGCAGCCAGCGATCAGCGCCTTGCCGTCGGTTCCCGCCGCCAGCAGGAAGGGCACTACGGGCACGCCGGGCCACATCGCCTGCGAGATCTTCTGGATCGGCCCTATGACCTGCGGCGTTAACGGCGGGCCGGCGTCACTGCCTTCGCGGCCGCCACCCTGGGACACCGACACCGTCGGGTCAGCGATCACGCCGATCAGGGTTTCGCGCACCTGGACGCCAGACACGCCGGGGAATACACGGCAATTGATCGTGGCCGTGGCGCGCTGCGGTAGGGCGTTCTGAGCATGGCCGGCCTGCAGCATGGTCGCCACGCAGGTCGTTCCCAGCACGGCGTTCATGCTGGGGTCCTTGCGCAGCAGCCCGACCGCGCCGGCATCGGCGGGGTTGGCGACCACGGCGGCCATGGCGGCGCCCTGCTCGCCCCCGGTGATCTTGGCCATCTGGGTGAAAAAGCCCCGGGTGGTGTCGTTCAGCATCACGGGGAAGTCGAAGCCGGCGATCCGGTCGACCGCCCGGGTGATATGATAGATGGCGTTGTCCGGAACGGGGCGAGAGGAGTGGCCACCCGGGTTGGTCGCCTCCAGCTTAAAGGTGATGCTGGACTTTTCACCGGCCAGCACGGTGTGGGCGACAGGCTTGCCCGAGGCGTCGAGGTTGACGCCCGCGCCCTCGTTCAAGGCGAAGGCCGCGTCGATGAGGTCGCGTCGGTTGGCCACCAGCCAGGCGGCGCCATTGACATGCCCACCGCCCTCCTCGCCGCAGGTCAGCGCCAGCTTGACGGGGCGCCGCCCCTTGAATCCCTCCTGCCGAAAGCGGATCAGGAGGTCGGTGAAGATCGCGGCCTGCGCCTTGTCGTCAGAGGCGCCGCGTCCATAGAAATATCCGCCTTCCTCGATCAGGGTGAACGGGTCGCGCGTCCAGTCTTCACGCTTGGCTTCAACCACATCGATGTGGGCCAGCAGCAGGATGGCCTTCGCCTTCGGGTCCCGGCCCGGATAGACGGCGACGAGTCCGCCGTCCTTGGGCCGGTCCGGCGGGGTGAACAGAGTCAGGTCGCTCTCAGGGAAGCCGGCCGCTCTCAGTCGCGCCGCCATCCGCTCGGCGGCCAGGGTGCAATCGCCGGCCGAGAAGGTGGTGTTGGTCTCCACGAGTTCCTTGTAGAGCGCCCGGAATGCCGGCTCGCCGGGCTGTTGCGCGTGTGCCGCGCCCGCCATCAGCAAAGATGCGCCAAGCGCCGCTGCAAACGTCTTCATATCGGTCTCTCTCGCTGCGTCTTGGCCTGTACGGCTCTTAAGGTGTCGCCATGGCCGCCGCCACCGCAGCTGTGAGGTCCTGGGCCAACCGCCCGCTCATGCCCTCCGTCGAGGTGTTGGTCATGACGACGAAACTCGTCTCGCTGGCGGGGTCGACGAACCAGCTGTGACCATAGACCCCGCCCCAGAGCCATGCGCCGTTCGGCAGCGGCGAGGTCGCGACCGAGGCGTCGGTTATCACCGCGCCGCCGAAGCCGAAGCCGACGCCTGGACCACTGGTGACGATCAGGTGATCGCCCGTCTGGTTGGTCATCATCTGCCGCGCGGTGGCAGGGCCCACGACGCCCCCGCCGTCGCGGCGGACCGCCTCCAAGAAGGTGATGAAGTCCATTGCCGTGCAGACCGCGCCTGCGCCGCCTGAGGGAAACGAAGCCGGGTCGAAGATGCGATCCGGCGCGAACCGGATACCCGAAAGCTCGGCGAAGGGAACGGTGTGGGTCTCGCCCATGGGCGCCGGCGGCGGCCCATCGGCATAGGCACGCGCCAGCCGGCTGGCCTCGGTAACAACGAAGCCGGTGTCCTTCATCCCCAGTTTATGGGTCACGCGCTCGGTGAGGATCTGGTTCAGCGTCGAGCCTGTCGCCGCCTCCATCGCCGCGCCCAGCACGTCCAGGCCCACGGAGTAGAGCCAGGCTGCGCCAGGCGGGAAGATCAGGCCGGCGGCGGCGACCCGCCTGAGCTGTTCGGCGAAACCCAGGCCAGGCTGGTCCATGCCGTCGGACACGCCGATCTGCAGGTAGGGCCCGTCTTCGGGTTGCATGAAGCCGTATGAAAGTCCCGCTGTATGGGTCAGGAGCTGGCGGATGGTGAGGGTTGCGGACTGACCCTGGAACTTCGGTTGAAACTCCGGGAGATAGCGCGTTACGGGTGCGTCCAGGCCGATCAAGCCGGCTTCCACCAGCGCCAGCGCGGCCGCCGTGACCATTGGCTTGGTCAGAGAGGCGGCGCGGAAGATCGTGTCCAGCGCCATCGGCCGTCCCGCCGCGATATCGGCCAGGCCCGCGGCGCGCGTGTAGGCCAGAGCCCCCTTGCGCGCGACCAGCACCACCCCGCCGGCGATCCG
>JANPKX010000665.1:0-4025 GCA_031426235.1 Alphaproteobacteria bacterium
GCGTTACACCCCCCCGAACCCCGTCTGGCGCGCTGGCTGCTGCTGACGCAGGATCGACTGAACACGCCCGTATTGCCCATCACCCAGGAGTACCTGGCGGTCATGCTCGGGGTTCAGCGCACGACCGTCAGCAGCGCGGCCAGCCAACTGCGCCAGGAGGGATTGGTGCGGTATAGCCGGGGCCAGCTCGAAATCCTCGATCGTGCCGGCCTCGAGCGGCGATCCTGCGAGTGCTACGCGACCGTTCGACGGCTCCACGCCCGGCTCCTGGCTTCGCCCCTTGGCGAGACTAGCGAACGTAAGGCGCCCTAGGTGGACCTCGCGACAAACGACGGGGTGAGAGGCCCCTCAAACTCCAAGACTTTGGCTAAGGCGTTGCGCGTTCTGAACACGTCCCGATCCAGCAAAGTCAGCCCATGACCGCGCAGTCTCGAAAACATGTGCTGATCATCGAAGATGAGATGATGATTGCGATTGAAATCGAGAGCATGCTGATCGACCTTGGCTATGAAACGTTTGACTTCGCGAAGAGTCCGGGTGAGGCGATCGCTCTCGCGACATTGCATCCACCGAACCTCATCTGTTCCGACTATAACATCCTAAATGGCACCGGCGTGGAGGCTGTGAAGGGCATTGTCGCGGCGATCGGGCCGGTTCCGACCATCTTCATCACGGGAAATGCGGATCTGGTGGCGCGCGAGACGACGGCCCCGATTGTCGAAAAACCGATAGCGCCCGCCGCTTTGGCCAGAGCCTGCCGCCTGATCGGCGCCGCTTAGTCTCGCTCGGTCTGCTGTCACCTTGACGTCCCTCACAGCTGTTTACGGGGGGAGGTCAGGGGCCGGGGAGCCCAGGAGGGCTGACGGCGCCATTCCCCCCATCGCCTCAGGTCCAGGGGACTGAAAGATGGCGGCTTCCGTGACGCCAAAAGTGATTCTTAATCCCTGCGCTTCTAATGCTCGACCGGCTTGCAACTGGCGAGTCCAAGGGCACCACGTGGCTGGAAACATCGAAACCGAGCGCCTCGCGACCCTGCACGGCCTCGACGTCCTGGACACGCCGCCGGAAGCCGTCTTCGACAGCATGACCAAGCTGGCGGCGCTGACATTTGAGACCCCGATCGCCCTGGTCTCGCTGGTTGATACCGACCGGCAATGGTTCAAATCCTGCGTCGGTCTGGACGCCCGCGAGACGTCCCGGGACGTGGCCTTCTGCGATCACGCCATCCGCCAGACGGGCGTGATGGTGGTGCTCGACGCCACGCAGGATCCCCGCTTCGCGGACAATCCGCTGGTCACCGGCGAACTTGGCATCAGGTTCTACGCCGGCGCGCCGCTGGTGGCGCCCTCGGGGCACAGGCTGGGCACGCTCTGCATCATCGACCTGAAGCCGCGCGCGGCCTTCGACGATATCCAGAGCGCCCAGTTGGCGGCCATGGCGAACGCGGTCACCGACGCGCTGATCATGCGACGCGACATCGGCAATCTCATGTCGCTGGAGCGAGATCGGGCCAAGGATCGCGCCCTACTGGCGCAAGCCGAAGAGATGGCGGGTGTCGGACATTGGTCCTGGGACGCCACGACCGATGCGACGTCCTGGTCGCCCGCGGTCTACCGCATCCACGGGTACGATCCTGATCTGCCGCCGCCTGATCTTGCCGGCGTCCTGGACCTCTATCATCCCGACGACGCCGCGGCCCTGGCCGGCCTCGTCGAGCGAGCCGTGTCTCAGGGCGAACCCTATTCGCTGAATGCGCGGATCATCCGTCCGGACGGCGAAGTCCGGCATGTCTCCGCGCGCGGAACCTGCCATCACGACGAGGCGGGCGCCGTGCGGTCGCTGGTCGGCACCTTCGTCGACGTCACCGACCTCAAGCTCGCGGACGAACATCTTCGCGCCAACGAGGCGCGGCTGAAGTTCGTGATGGAACAGTCGGCGGACCTCATTCTTCGAACCGAGCCGGGCCGGGGCATCACCTGGGTGTCCCCAAGTTGCCGTCGCTATGGCTATGAGCCGGAAGAGCTCGTCGGGACCTTCGCGCTCGAGATCGTCCATCCTGACGATCTGGCCAATGTCGAAGCGTTGCGCGCCGCGCGGTTCGCGGGCCTTCCGGACCCGCCGGGCAGCTCGCGTCAACACCGCATCCGTCACAAAGACGGGAGCTGGATCTGCGTGCAGGGGAACCCGACCCTGATCAGGGGCGCGGATGGCCAGGTGCTCGAGATCGTCAACGTCATGCGGGACGTCACCGCCGAGCGCGAAACGGCGCGCAGCCTCGAAGCGGCCCGCGACGCGGCGCAGGCGGCCGCCCAGGTGAAGACCGACTTCATGGCCAACATGAGCCATGAGATCCGCACACCGCTGACGGCGATCCTGGGCTACACGACCCTGCTGTCGGAACAGCCCGAGCTACAGCCGGACGCGCGCACCTACGTCTCGCGCCTGGGCAGCGCCGGTCAGGCCCTGTTCGCGATCGTCAACGACATCCTTGATTTCTCGAAACTCGAGGCCGGCCAGGTCGTCATCGCGCGCAAGCCAACCGCGGTCTCCAGCCTGCTTCGCGATACGTTGTTGATGTTTTCGCCGCAGGCCGACGCGAAGGGCGTCGGGCTCCAGTTCGCCACCGTCGGCGAACTGCCGGCGGCGCTGCTCCTCGATCCCGACAAGACGCGCCAGATCCTGCTCAACCTGATCGGCAATGCGGTGAAGTTCACCGACCGGGGACATGTGCGCCTGACGGCCGGATATGATCCGGCCGAAGCGCGGTTCGACGTCTGGGTGGAGGATACCGGCCCAGGCATGGCCCCGGAGCAATCCGCCAAGCTGTTCCAGCGGTTTTCCCAGGTCGACGGGTCTTCGACGCGCCGCCATGGCGGAACAGGCCTGGGACTGGCGATCAGCCGCGGCCTCGCCGAGGCCCTGGGTGGTGACATCGATGTGGTGAGCCGGCTGGGGCAAGGCTCGACGTTCCATGTGCGTATCGCAGCCGTCGCCACCGAGGTCGCCAACGACATCGAAGCCGCGGACGTTGCCCGGCGCAATGCGCTCGACGGGGTTCGCGTGCTTGTGATCGACGACAATCCCATCAATCGCGAGCTCGCCCGCGCAATCCTCTCGCCGTTCGGGGCCGAGATCACCGAGGCCGCGTCGGGCCGCGAAGGTCTCCAGATGGCCGCCGAGCTGCCTGTCGATGTCCTGCTGCTGGATTTGCGAATGCCGGAGATGGACGGTCCGGAAATCCTGGCTCATCTGCGGGCCACGGAAGGCCCGAACCAGTTCGTGCCGGTCCTGGCCTTCACGGCGGAAGCCGAGGACTTCTCGACCCATAGGGTCGACGGGTTCGATGGCCTGGTGGCCAAGCCCATGATCCCAGCCGCCGCCGTCGCCGCCATTCAGGCGGCCCTCGCCGTAGAGTTCCAGGAGGCCTCTTGTGTCGCAGTTTGAATGGGACCGGCCGCGAGTCCTGGTGGTTGATGACGACCCCATGGTGCTGGAGATCGTCATGACGCGACTTTCCCTGGCCGGGTGCACGACCTACAGCGCCCGCGATGGCACGGCCGCGCTCGACCGGATTCGCGAGGTTCGGCCGGTCGCCATGGTCCTGGACATCAACATGCCGGGCCTCGACGGGTTTGGGGTCCTGAAGCAGATGAGGATCACGGGCGCGATCCGATCCGTCGCCACCCTGGTGCTGACCGCCCGAAACCGCCCCGAGGATGTCAAACTCGCCATAGCGCTGGGCGCGCGCGACTATCTGGCGAAGCCCTTCAAGGACGACCAGCTGCTCATGCGGATGACCCGCCTCCTGCGCAAACGCGACCCCAAGGCGCTGGCCGCTTTCCCGCATATGGGCGAGGACCCGGCCCTCAACGTCACGGAGATCTAGGGGCCCGCGCCTCCACGACGCCACGCCCCCGCCCCGTGGGTGAGGGAGGTTAGGGGTGTCGTCGCGGGGGGTGCTGTTGGTAGGGTCACCGCGAATGCAGGGGGAATCGCAGGTGGCGGGCATTGGGACGGCGGAACCG
>JANPKX010000666.1:0-2561 GCA_031426235.1 Alphaproteobacteria bacterium
GCGGCTTAGCCGCGCCGCCAGAAGGTTTATCCGGACCTGCAGCCCCGTTGGGGCCCAGACCTTCTCCAGAACGCCGCCCAGTTGCTGGACAATGCTCAGGTCCGCCAGTTTGGAGCCGAAGCCGGTCCGCGAGGGCGGGCCGCTAATGGGCGGGCCACCCTCTTCCCGCCAGTCCAGCGTCAGCGCCGGGCCAAGACGGTTCACACGGATCGTCACCCGGCCCTCGGGAGCAGACAACGCGCCGTACTTGGCGGCGTTGGTCGCGAGCTCATGGATCGCGAGGGAAATCGGCGTAGCCCCGCGATCGTCCAGCAGGGCGTCGTCGCCCTGAACCACGATCCGGCCTTCGTCAAACGCGGGGTAGGGACGAAACAGTTCGTCCAGCAGCCCTTTGAGCGTCGTCGCCCCGAATTTGGGTTGCGATTCCTGGCTGTGCGGCCGGGCGAACTCGTGCGCGCGGCCCAGGGCGGCGACGCGGTCCTGGAGATCCTTCGCAAGCAGCTTGATCTCAGGGTGGTGACGGGCGGACAGGCCGATCAAACCTGAAATGACCGCGAATATGTTCTTGATCCGATGACTGAGTTCGCGGCCCAGCAATTCGTTCTGCTCAGCGTCACGCTTGGCTGCGTCGATGTCGGTACAGGTGCCGATCCAGCGCGTGATGCGTCCGGACTGATCCCGCACGGGCAAGGCGCGCCCCAGGGTCCAGCGGTAGGCGCCCGAGTGGTGACGCAGGCGGTACTCGATCTCGTAGGGTTCGCCGGTTTCCAGGCTGTGACGCCAGCGCGCCCAGGCCCGCTCCTGATCGTCAGCGTGGAACATGCCGCTCCAGGCCTCGCCGTCGGTGGAGCCCGCCGGCACGCCGGTGAATTCATACCAGCGCGCGTTGTAGTAGTCGTGAAAGCCGTCCGCCCGGGTTGACCAAACCATCTGTGGCATCGCTTCCGTCAACACCTGGAAGGTCGCCGTGCTTTCGCTCAGCGCCGTGTCCCCGCTCGCTTCGGCGGGTCGCCACGCAGGGATGTCAGGCGAGGGCGGCTGGGCGGCTGTCGCCTCATCGTTCGCGAATAGGTGTGACAGCGCGGAGCCCTTTCGTACCTCGGACACGGCGAAGAAACGCCTGAGGCTCTGGAAAGCTCCGCTGCTCGCGCAGCGCGGTGATGGCGAGGGGTCTCGTCAGGCCGTTCATCCCAGGGCATTGTGAAACCAACGCCACCATTTCCGGAGATTGCGACCCATGACCGACGCGAGCGCCTACGTTCCCCCTAAGGTCTGGACCTGGAACAAGGAAAGCGGGGGTCGCTTCGCGAACATCAACCGACCGATCGCCGGCCCGACGCAGGACAAGGACCTGCCGGTCGGCAAGCACCCGTTCCAGCTCTACTCCTTGGCCACGCCCAACGGCGTCAAGGTGACGGTGATGTTCGAGGAGTTGCTGGCGTTGGGCCACTCGGGCGCCGAATACGATGCCTGGCTCATCAACATCGGCACGGGCGACCAGTTCGGATCGGGTTTCGTCTCGGTGAACCCCAATTCGAAGATCCCGGCGCTGATGGACCGTAGCGGCCCCATACCGATCCGTATCTTCGAAAGCGGCGCGATCCTCATCCACCTGGCCGAGAAGTTCGACGCCTTCCTGCCCACCGAGCCCGCCGCGCGGGCTGAGACCCTGTCGTGGCTGATGTGGCAGATGGGTTCCGCACCCTACCTGGGGGGCGGGTTCGGGCACTTCTACGCCTATGCCCCGACCAAGATCGAATACGCCATCGACCGCTTCGCCATGGAGGTGAAGCGCCAGATGGACGTCCTTGATCGCCGGCTGGGTGAGAGCGAGTATCTGGCCGGTCCGGACTACACCATCGCCGACATGGCCGTCTGGCCCTGGTACGGCGCCCTCGCCAAGGGCGTGGTCTATGAGGCCGGCGAGTTTTTGCAGGTCGCCGACTACAAGAATGTCCAGCGCTGGACGGACCAGATCGCCGAACGTCCTGCGGTGAAGCGGGGCCGGATGGTCAACCGCGTCCAGGGCGACCCGGCGAGCCAGTTGCCCGAACGCCACGACGCCGGCGACTTCGAGACCAAGACCCGCGACAAGCTGCCGCCCGCATCCTAGCGCGCTGCGCCGCCTGGCGCGGCGTTCCAGCCACCTTCCGTGATCTCGTCGCGGTGGGCATCCAGGGCAGGCGGCGTGGGGTTGATCCTCGCCGGCTCGTCCTGGAACCGGATTGGCGTTCCGACCACCTCGTTGCCCTCGGCGTCGAAGGCCAGCATGCCGCGCGCGGCGACCGCAGGGTCCTCGAAACCCTCCTTGAGGGTGCGCACGGGGGCGAAGCAGATGTCCCGGCCCTCGAACCAGGACTCCCACTGGGCGCGGGTGCGGGTGGCGAAGGTCTGGCGCAGGAAGTCGCGCAGGGGGTATTGCCCGGGGCCGGGCTGAAGTTCGGCGAAGGCCAGCAGGTCCGGCCGCCCGAGAGCCTCCAGCAGATTGCGGGCGAACTTCACCTCAGAGCCGCCCAGGCAGGCCCACTGGCCGTCCGCGCATTCATAGAGCTGGAACATCG
>JANPKX010000667.1:0-9144 GCA_031426235.1 Alphaproteobacteria bacterium
CAGCTTCTCGACGCCGTGGCTCGCAATGATTGCCATAGCTACTGCGACGCAGGCCTCTCGAAGGTCTCTCTTCGGTTTCGCTTCATCCATGCAGCCCGCGCATATCACGCTCGGCTGCACATCGCATCCAGATCAGGTTGACGCCGTCAACTTCCCGATCTATGGACAGGTTGATGCTGTCAACTTGAAGTGTAAACCGATGCTTCGATGTGTCTTCTCTTCTCTTGGCTTGCTGGTGTTTGCCGCCTCGGCCAGCGCCGGCGAGTTGGTTGTGAATGTGTCCGGTATCCGGGGCGCCGATGGCGAGGTCGGTTGCGCGCTTCACTCGGATGCGGCTCAGTTTCCGACCGGAAACTCCGGGACCCGCACTCAATGGACGAAAGCAGACACGCGCGGCGTAACCTGCCGTTTCGCCGGATTGCCCTCGGGCGGCTATGCGGTTGCAGTCTCCCATGATCTGAACGGGAACCGAAAAACCGACACCAACCTCCTTGGAATGCCGAAAGAGGATTGGGGAGTTTCGAACAACGTCAGACCCGGCTTGCGCGCGCCGACCTTCAAGGAGGCGAAAATCGTCGTGAGTGACAGCGGGACAAGCAGTATCAACGTGAAGCTAGGTCGATGAACGCACGCGCAACAACTAGCGCTCAGGACGTTCGGCAAAACCTATCCTACGGTCCCGTGGCGCTTGTCACGGGCGCCTCTGATGGCATTGGCAGGGCCTTCGCCCACGATCTGGCCAGGCGCGGCTATGACGTGGTCCTGGTTGCTCGCCGGATTGAAATTCTCGAAAACCTTGCTGCGGATATTCGGGCCAGGCATCAAGTCGCCGTCGATATCATCCCGGCTGATCTTGGAAAGGCGGATGAGGTGGAGCGGGTGCTCCGTGAGTTGGAACGCTTTGACCTGGGCCTCTTTGTAGCTGCGGCCGGCTTTGGTACTTCGGGGGCCTTCACCGAACAGCCTCTTGCACCCGAACTCGACATGATCGACGTCAACTGTCGTGCCGTCGTGGCGATGACCCATGTCCTCGCTCGTAGGCTTGTGGTCAGGAAGCGGGGCGGAATTGTCCTGTTGAGTTCACTCGTCGCGTTTCAGGGTGTGCCATTGGCCGCCAACTATGCCGCAACCAAGGCGTTCATCCAGAGCCTCGTCGAGGGCCTGCGTCCGGAGCTTAAGATTCATGGCGTAGACATCATCGCTTGTGCGCCGGGGCCTGTGGCGAGCGGATTCGGCAAACGCGCGAACATGGTGATGGGCAAGGCCGAATCTCCCGATGTCGTGGCTCGGGAAACCATCGACAAACTCGGCCGCAAGAGTGTGGTCCGGCCAGGCCGTCTCGCCAAGCTTCTCGAGGCCGCGTTCACAGGGATGCCGCGCTGGGGCCGTGTTCGGATCATGACGCTCGTCATGAAGGGGATGGCGCGCGGCGCCGAAAACCACGCCTGACCAAACGGCGACATCCCAACGGCGTCCGTGCTCACCTACACCGGCTTCGACGCCGGGCCATTGATCGCGGTTTCGATGCCCGCCAACGTAAGCTGCACGCAAAAATCCACCCTTTCCCTCACGCCGTCCTGCAGCGCTGATGATGCAAGGTACATCGATACCCGCGAGGGCAAGGCGTTGGGCGGGCGTCCACTTGGCCGCGGCGCGCTGCTCCATCTCTTGCGCAACGCGACTTACGTCAGACGCATCCCGCACAAGGAGGTCACCTATCGGGGCTCGTGAAATTGGGAGCCGGTTGGACCAGCCTGGTTGGCGGTGCACGCAGTCACCAGGCAACTGCGCTCCGCAAAATTCCTACAAAAAAGCCCACGCTTCCCTGTAAAACGGCCCGCAACGGGGGTCGTCATTCTTAGGTTTGGGATTGTCTAAATCGTTGAAAAGGCGAGAGAAGCCGGTTGATCCGCGGCTCTTCCATCGCGGCCGTTTTGAAGCGGTTCGGGCTCTGATTAGAGCCGCGAAACGGAAAAGCGGCGCTTTTGACTAACCGGCTTCAGGAATTGCGAGAGGCTCGTGGCCTCACTCTGAGGGCGTTGGCGGACCTGGTCGGCACCTCCAACCAGCAGCTCAACAAGCTCGAACTGGGCCACCGACAACTCACCACCGACTGGTTGCAGCGGCTTGCTGCGGCGCTCAAGTGCCATCCCTGGGAGATCGTGGAAGAGATCCGCCTCACGGACAACCTGACGGACGGAGAGCAACAGCTGCTGTTGAAATTCCGGCATCTGTCGGACGAACAGCAAGAGTCCCTCCTCGCCGAAATGACCACGCGCGCGGGTCCTTCCAACGTCAGCAAACGTCGCGCGGGCTAAACAAAACCCGCCGTCTGTAGCTTTAGCACCTTGCTCCTCTGCAACCAATATGGTTGCAATCGAGTCAGAGCTTCATGCTCTGAAGGGATCTGCCCAGTGGCGGATGCGGACCATCTCGACCGGGAACCGCCAGGCGAACCACCCATCTTGGTTCGCGCCGCGCAGTACGTGCGCATGTCCACCGATCACCAGCGCTACTCGACCGAAAACCAGGCCGAGGCGATCCAGCAGTACGCCGACGCGCATGGGATGGAGATCGTCCACACCTATGCCGACGAGGGGAAGAGCGGGCTCAACATCGCCGGGCGGCTTGGCCTCAAACAGCTGATCAGCGACGTCGAGGAGGGTCGCACCGATTTCGCGGTGCTGCTCGTCTATGACGTCAGCCGATGGGGCCGGTTCCAGGACTCAGACGAGGCCGCGTTCTACGAGTACCTCTGCCGGCGCGCGGGCCTGCAGGTGGTCTATTGCGCGGAGCCGTTCGACAACGACGGCACGCCGATCGCCACCATCGTCAAGAGCGTCAAACGCGCGATGGCCGGCGAGTACAGCCGCGAACTCTCGACGAAAGTCTTCATCGGCCAATGCCGGCTCGTGGAGTTGGGATTCCGCCAGGGCGGCGCCCCGGGCTACGGCTTGCGACGACTGCTGGTCGACGAGCGGGGCGAGCCCAAGGGCCAGCTAAATCGCGGCGAACAGAAAAGCCTGCAGACCGACCGCGTGATCCTCGTGCCGGGCCCGGCCGAGGAGGTGGACACCGTCCGCCACATCTACCGCCTGTTCGTCGACCAGCATCAGTCCGAGCGCGAGATTGCGGGCCAGCTGAACGAGGATGGGCGCCGCACCGACCTCGGCCGCGAATGGACCCGTGGAACCGTCCACCAGATCCTCACCAGCGAGAAGTACGTCGGCAACAACGTCTACAACCACGTCTCCTTCAAGCTGAAGAAGCGGCGTGTGCGGAATACGCCCGACATGTGGATCCGGGCGAACGGCGTGTACGACGCCGTCGTCGATCCAGACATATTCGCCAGCGCCCAGACGCTGATCGCGCAGCGGTCCACCCGCATGGACAACAGCGAGATGCTCGCGGTGTTGCGTGCGCTGCTCAGTCAGTCCGGCGCGTTGTCGGGCCTCATCATCGATGAGCAGGACGGCATGCCGTCCAGCACCGCCTACCGGTCGCGGTTCGGCAGTTTGCTCCGGGCCTACGCGCTGGTCGGCTACAGGCCGGACCGAGACTTCCGCTACATCCAGATCAACCAGCGCCTGCGTGATCTCTTTCCGACGATCGTCGCCGACGTGGTCGCAGGCGTGGCGGCGGCCGGCGGAACCACAGCGCCGCCAGATAGCTCAGGGCTGCTGCTGGTCAATGGCGAGCTCAAGCTCTCGATCGTCATCGCCCGGTGCAAAGAGACGCCTGGCGGCGCCTACCGCTGGCGGCTGCATTTCGACACCGGCCTGGCGCCCGACATCACCATTGCGGTGCGTATGGACAGCGCCAACGTCCGCGCCCTCGACTACTACCTCTTCCCCTCCATCGATCTGGTCGGCGGCCGTCTGCGCCTGGCCGAGGAGAATGGCCTCTCCATCGACGCTTATCGCTTCGAGGACCTCGGCGAACTCTTCGATCTGGCGGCGCGCATTCCGTTCGCGGAGGCGGCGTGATGGACGAGCCGGAAATCCTCATCGAGCTGATCCCGATCGATCGCATCAACCTGCTCAACCCACGTGGCCGCAGCCGGCGGATCCACCGCGACATTATAGATAGCGTCGAGTCCGTCGGGCTGAAGCGACCCATCACAGTGAGCCGACGCAAGTCCGCCAACGGCGCCGTCCACTATGATCTGGTCTGTGGCGAAGGGCGGATCGAAGCTTTCCAGGCGCTTGGTCAGACACAGATCCCGGCGATCGTTTTGGAGCTGAGCGAAGAGGACTGCCTGGTCCGCAGCATCGTGGAAAACGTCGCCCGGCCCTTCCACCGCGGCGTCGACCTGATGCGAGAGGTCGAGGCCATGCGTAAGCGCGGCTACACCGACCCCGAGATCGCCGAGAAGATCGGGGTGACCCCCTCCTGGGTCGGCATGATCGCAACCCTCCTGGAGAAGGGCGAGGAGCAGCTCATCACGGCGGTCGACAACGGCGTGATCCCGCTGAGCTTGGCGGTGATCATCGCCCGCAGCGACGACGGCGGCGTCCAACAGGCGCTGGCCGACGCCTATGCCGATGGCAAGATCCGCGGCAAGAACATCAAGGTCGTGCGGCGGCTGCTGGAACGCCGTCACCGTCGCCATACCGGGCGACACTCCGGACGGTACGGTCGATCGTCCAGCGCCCGGCGTCCGACGGCGGACGAGTTGGTGCAGGTCTTTCAGAAAGAGGCCGATCGGCAGCGCCTGATCGCCAAAAAGGCGGACTTCGTTCAGAGCCGGCTGCTGTTCGTGGTCCAGGCACTGAAGGAGCTGCGCGGCGACAACAGCTTCTCCAAGCTCCTGCGAACCGAGCAGCTCGACACCATGCCGCGAGCCCTCGACGTGCGACTCGCTGGTGGTCCGTTGTGACCGGTGACGTTTCAGATGCTGGCGTCGTCTGGGGCTTCCAGCGTCGGACCGTGATGCTGTCGTTCGACGCCATCCTGCCGATGAAGCAGCTTCGTGCCGACGTGAAGCTGAGCGCGAAGTACCGCCAGATCGTCACGTCGATACGGGCGGTGGGATTGGTCGAGCCACCGGTGGTGACGGCCGACAAGGAGAACCCGGGCATCTACTTCATGCTCGACGGCCAACTTCGCATCGAGGCGTTGAAGGACCTCGGTCACACGAAGGTGGAGTGCCTGGTGTCCACGGACGATGAGGCCTTCACCTACAACAAGCGCATCAACCGGCTCTCCGCGCCGCAAGAGCACCGCATGATCGTCAGGGCGATCGAGCGCGGGGTGTCCGAGGAGCGATTGGCCGCGGCCCTAGGCATCAATGTCCCGTCGATCCAACGGCGGGCGCGGCTGATGGACGGCATCGGTGATGAGGCCAGCGAGATGCTGAAGGACACGCCCTGTCCGCTCACCGTGTTCGATACGCTCCGCAAGATGTCGCCACTGCGCCAGATCGAGGCGGCGGAGCTGATGATCGGCCACAACAACTTTACCCGGCCATTCGTCATGGCGCTGCTGGCGGCGACGCCCGAATCCCAGATGGCGAAGAGCAAGTACAAGTCGAAGGCCACCACCAGCGCAGTGACCCGCGAACAGGTCAGCCGCCTGGAGCGGGAACTGGCCAGCCTGCAGATGCAGACCAAGGGCTTCGAGGAGACCTACGGCTTGGACAACCTGCATCTCACGGTCGCCAAGGCTTACCTGGCCAAGCTGCTCGCCAACGTGCGCGTCGTTCGGTGGCTGGCGCAGAGCAAGCCGGAATACCTGAGCGAGTTTCAGTCGATCGCCGAACTGACCAGCCTGCCGACTGAGGTCAGCGTGGCCGCTGAGTAGGGGACCGGGACCCTTTGAGCGCCGGGATCGTCGGAGAAGCCGTCGGAGAGGCGGATCAATGGCGGTGGTGGGAATGGCGGCGACCCCGTTCGGAGCCCGCTAGGCCGGCCGTCATAGGGCCGGCCGCTCCACTTCGCAGGGATACCCAACACTCCATCGACCATGGGGGTGGTCAAAAGTGCCTTTCGATGGGCTGCTGAACGCAGCCTTTCAGCGGATGAAGCGATCGATCCGGCTTTGAAGCTGAGGGCCAATCAGAAGGATGGCGGGGATGGCAATGACGTATGCGATCCCCCATGAGCGAAGCCAAGTCACCGCGAACCGTTCCGAGAAGCCGAGGTTGAGCGCGATCAGCGTGAAGGAGATTATCCCCGTGGTGACGACGCCCATGAGCAGGGCGAAGGCGATCTTCCGTTTCACTTGCGTGTTCACGACGACTCCACAGGTCATGGGCGGAACGGGTTTTCCGCTCTCCGGGCATGGGGCGCTTGTTCAAACCGTTGGTGGCTGCGCCCGCAGGCCGCTGTCGATTAGGTTTGCGACACCGCGCGGGGGCGATAGCGCTCCGCCGGGGCGGCTTGCGCCAGGTTCGGCAGCATCGCCTGCCGCGCGGCCTCGAAGGCGTCCCACTGGGCGGCTTCGGGAAGGGGCGGGATCGTGACTGCTTCCCGACGGTCGAACCCGACCAGAGCGGCGTCGACCAGGTCTTCGGCGCTCATGACCGCGTCCAGCGCCTCCACGTCTCGCCCGGACCGCTGCCAAATCTCGGTCCGCGTGGCGGAGGGCAGCACCGCCTGGACGTAGACCCCGCGAGGTCCGAGTTCGATGGCCAGGCCCTGGCTCAAGACCTGCACGAACGCCTTGCTTCCGGCATAGGCGCTCATCCCGAATTCCGGGACGAAACCCACGACGGACCCGATGTTGATGATCGCCCCGGCGCCGGACTGGACGAGTGTCGGGGCGACCGCGTTCGCCAGCCGGGTCAGCGCCGTGACGTTCAATGCGATCAGCTGCGTGATCTCCCTGGCGTTCTGCTCGAGAAAGCCACCATGCAGAGACATCCCGGCGTTATTGACGAGCACGCCGATGCTCCGATCGTCGCGCAGGCGCGCCTCGACGGATTGCAGGTCGTGCTCGAGCGTCAGGTCGGCCCGGATCACGTCGATCTTGACGCCCGCGTCCCGCCGAAGGCTGGCCGCCAGGGTCTCGAGCCGCCCGAGGTCACGGGCGACGAGGACGAGGTCATGGCCTCGACGGGCGAAGCGATCGGCATAGACCGCGCCGATGCCGCTGGACGCGCCGGTGACAAGGACGGCAGGGGAAGCGGGGGTGGGCTCGCTAGCGGGCATGGGATGAACTCCGGCTTGGGAAGGCGACCATGAAGGTGACGCCGCTATTGTTGACGAGGACGCCGATCCGGCCGTCGCGCTGCAGCCGGCCGCCGACGAGCGCGATGTCCACGGCGTCCTCAAGATCGGCCTGGACGATGTCGACGGTGACGCCGGCCTCTCGCCGCAACCGTTCCGCGACCGAGCGATTGCGGGCGCTCTCCCGGCCGACCAGCATCAGCACATGTGGGGCCCGGTCCGAGACCAGCCTGCACCTGGAAGAGCCGTGCGAGGCCAATGTGCTCGTCGCATGGGTCACGTCGGATCACCGGGCTTGCGCAGGCGGTAGTCCGACAGCTCGACGGTGACGGCGTTGAAGTCCTGCTGCAGGGCGCCGTCCACGTTGCGCAGGTAGACGCTGCGCCGGGTCGGAAGCCTCAGGCCCCCGACATCGACGTAGTCTGAGACGAAGTGGGCGGCGGGGGTCGCGGCCCAGACGTCGACGAGGTAGTCGTGGCGGCGCAGCAGGCCGTCGGCGCCGAAGTAGAACTGCTGGTCGCGGCTGTGGCTGTGGATGCTCGAGGGCAGGCGGACATTGAGGCCGCGCAGCCTCTCGCCCTCGTGTTCGACCGGGGCGACGTTCGTCACCGCGTAGCCGGGCTCGGCCAGGACGAACGGCGCCGCATGGTAGATCCACATGGCGTAGCCGTTGAAATAGGCCAGGTGCAGCGGGTCCCAGGGGGTCTCGAACCCATGGCCCGTGAACGCGGCGCGCGGGTCCTCGCGCTCGGCGACCGTCGCGCCTCCGGCGTCGGTGACCGCCACGTGCTCGGGCGTCCAGGTCATCGTCCAGTCCGGCTCGCCAAACGGGGTCACCGTGGTCCACTGGCGACGGAATTCGGTCATGGCGCGCCTGGGGGTCGGTATCAGGTGGACGCCCTTCAGCGGCCACAGCTTGCCGCCGGTGACGATCGTCGACGAGAGGCCGTCGAACTCTCGCCAGCGCGCCAGGCCGCCGTGGGCCTCAAGGGCTTCATGCAGGAGAGGGTTGAGGGCTTGCTGGGTCATGACGACCTCCGGGATCAGATACGGGCGATGTCGAGGATGGCCTGGGCGAAGGCCTCGGGCGCTTCCTGCGGCAGGTTGTGGCCCGTGCCGCCGCCGACCAGCCGGTGGGCATAGCGGCCGGTGAACTTGCCGGCGTAGGCGCGGGGATCCGGGTGGGGCGCGCCGTTGGCGTCGCCCTCGAGGGTGATCGTGGGGACTCTGATCGCTGGCGCGGTGGCCAGCCGGCGTTCGAGGTCGTCGAAGCGCGGCTCGCCCTCGGCCAGGCCGAGCCGCCAGCGGTAGTTGTGGATGACGATGGCGACGTGGTCGGGATTGTCGAGAGCCGCGGCCGAGCGCGCGAAGGTCGCCTCGTCGAAGGCCCATCGCGGCGAGGCCGTCCGCCAGATCAGCCGGGCGAAGTCGGCGCGGTTCTTCTCGTACCCGATGCGGCCGCGTTCGGTGGCGAAGTAGAATTGATACCACCACTGCCGCTCCGCCTCGGGCGGCAAAGGCGCCATCCCGGCCGCCTGGCTGCCGATCAGGTAGCCGCTCACGGCGACCAGCCCGCTGCAGCGCCCCGGCCACAGGGCCGCGACGATGTCCGCTGTGCGAGCGCCCCAGTCGCAGCCGCCGAGGATGGCCGTTTCGATCTTCAGGGCGTCCATGAGCTCGATGACGTCCATGGCGAGCGCCGCCGGCTGGCCGTTGCGCGGGGTCTGGTCCGTGACGAAGCGAGTCGGGCCGTACCCGCGCAGGTAGGGCACGATCACCCGAAGCCCCCGGCGCGCCACGATCGGGGCGACGTCGGCATAGGTGTAGATGTCGTAGGGCCAGCCATGGAGCAGGATGACAGGGTCGCCGGCGGCCGGCCCCAGGTCCGCGAAGGCGACGTCGAGGACGCCGGCCCGGACGTGACGGATGGGGCCTAGGGTCGGTTGCCTCGCCGGCGAGCCGGCCGCGATCGCGG
>JANPKX010000668.1:0-9432 GCA_031426235.1 Alphaproteobacteria bacterium
CATCCGCCTTGGCCGAGGCCTTGCGGGCCTTGCGGTCTTCGCGCTTGAGCTGAAGCATCAACTCCTCGTCGTTTTCCATCGCCAGCCGGGCTTCTTCCTCGGCTTTTTCCTTCGCGACGCGCGCGGCTTCCTTGTCGGCGGCCCGCTTGGCCCGGACTTCCTCAAGTTCGCGGGCCTTGCGCTGCTCGCGGGATTCCAGCACCTCGGCGACGACGGTCGGCTTGGGCTTGAACTTGGCCATCAGCGCCTTGCGCGCTTCGGCCTGCGTTGCCAGGCGGTCGGAAAAGCCGGGTAATATTTTCGATTCTCGCATGGGAGCCTTTTGCCGTTGATGGGGTCGCTGGCGGGCCGCGGCCCGCCGCTATCAGCCGACGATGTCGGCCTCGGTGAAGAACTGAGCCATTTCCAGCTTGGCGTTCTCCAGGCTGTCGGAGCCATGCACCGAGTTCTCGCCGACACTTTCGGCATAGAGCTTGCGGATCGTGCCGTCGGCCGCCTGGGCAGGATTGGTCGCGCCCATGACTTCGCGATAGCGCGCCACCGCGTTCTCGCCTTCCAGCACCTGAACGACGACCGGGGCCGAGGTCATGAACTCTACCAGCTCGCCGTAAAAGGGGCGCTCGGCGTGGACTTCGTAGAAGGTCTTGGCCTGGGCTTCCGTCATGCGAATGCGGCGCTGGGCCACGATGCGCAGGCCGGCGTCTTCGATCACCGCATTGACCTTGCCGGTCAGGTTACGCCGCGTGGCGTCCGGCTTGATGATCGAGAAAGTGCGTTCGGTCATGGGCTCCGTGGGGGCTCTTAAGGGATGGGGGGTGCGCGAAGCGCCTTCGCGCGGTGGCGGGGTATATCGTCATCCGAGGCTGCGAAGCAAGGCGCCGGACCCATGACGGCGCGCCAAACCTCTGATAGAGGCCGCCCCCACTCATGCTCCAGATCAACGAACTTGTCCTCGACGCCTGGGGACGCCGCTTCTTCGACCGTGCCTCGGTCACCCTCCCACGCGACGCCAAGGTCGGCCTCGTGGGCCGCAATGGCGTGGGCAAATCCACGCTGTTCAAGGTCATCCTTGGCCAGCTCACGCCCGGGTCCGGTGAAATCGGCCTGCCCAAGCAGGCGCGGATCGGATCGGTGGACCAGGAACATCCCGCCACGCCCGTCACCCTGCTCGACACGGTGCTCGAGGCGGACCTGGAGCGGCACGACCTGCTGGCGCGCCTTGAGACCGCACCGCCGGAGGACCTGGGCGATATCTACGACCGCCTGATCGACATCGACGCCGACCGGGCGCCCTCGCGGGCCGCCGAGATCCTGGCGGGGCTGGGTTTCAGCCAGGACGACCTGGCAAGGCCTATGGCCGAGTTCTCCGGCGGCTGGCGGATGCGCGTCGCCCTGGCAGCCAGCCTGTTCGCCGAGCCGGACCTGCTGCTGCTGGACGAGCCGACCAATTACCTGGATCTGGAAGGCGCGCTTTGGCTCGAGGCGCGGCTCAAGAAGTATCCTCACACCGCCATCGTGATCAGCCACGACCGCGAACTGCTGAACAATTCCTGCGATCACATCCTGCACCTCAAGGACGGTCAGCTGAACATCTACCCCGGCGGCTACGACAACTTCGAGTTCCAGCTGTCCGAGAAGCTTCGCCTGCAGGAGGCGACGCGGGTGAAGGTGGAAGCGCGGCGCGAGCATTTGCAGGCCTTCGTCGACCGCTTCCGCGCCAAGGCCTCCAAGGCGACGCAGGCCCAGTCGCGCCTGAAGATGATCGCCAAGCTGCCGCCCGTCTCGGCGGTGATCGAGGAGCGGGTGACGCCGTTCGTCCTGCCCTCCCCTGAACGCCCCCTGGCGCCGCCCCTGCTGCGGCTGGAGGGCGCGTCCGTGGGTTATGGCGGCCCGCCCATCCTCAAGCGGATGGACCTGCGCCTCGACGTCGACGACCGCATCGGCCTGCTCGGCGTCAATGGCGCGGGCAAGTCGACCTTCGCCAAGCTGGTGGCCGGGGCGCTCACCACCCAGTCCGGGCAACTCCACCGCAGCCCGCGCCTCAAGGTCGGCTGGTTTCACCAGCACCAGATCGAAGCCATGGACCCGACGGACACCCCGCTGGAGATCATCCGGCGGATCATGCCCCAGGAGAGTGAGGCCAAGCGCCGCGCGCGCCTGGCGCAGTTCGGCCTGGGTTTCGACAAGGTGGACACCACCGTCGCCAACCTGTCGGGCGGCGAGCGGGCGCGGCTGTTGCTCAACATGGTCGCGATGGAGGCCCCGCACCTGTTGATCCTCGATGAGCCGACCAACCATCTCGACATCGACTCGCGCCGCGCCCTGCTGGATGCGCTGAACGACTACGAGGGCGCGGTCATCCTGATCACCCACGATCGCTCGCTGATGGAGCTGGTGGCCGACCGGCTTTGGCTGGCGGCGGATGGCGGGATCACACCCTTCGACGGCGACATGGAAGACTATGCGGCCTTCGTCTTGGACCGTGCCCGCATGGCCGCCCGGGCGCCGACCCAGGTCAAGGCCGAGCCGGAACCTGCGCCGATCGCCGCGCCGCCGCCAAAACCACGTCCACCGACCGGGACAGCGCGGCGACGCGCCGAGGCGGCCGAGGCCGCCTTGGCGCGCGCCAATGCCGCCATGGCGCAGATCGACAGCGCCCTGGCCGACCCGTCCACCTTCACCGGCGACCCGGCAAAGGCGGCGCGCCTGGGTCGTCAGCGCCAGGACGCCCAGGTCGTGCTCGACGCGGCCGAACGCGAATGGATCGACGCCCAGGAGGCCTACGAGGCGCTCAAGGCCTGAGCCCCCTCAGGTGATGTGCTTAGGGCTGATTGGATCCGAACCGGGGAAGCTCTCTTCGAGCGCCTCGTCGAGCAGGGCTTCCTGACGATCCTCGGCATTGGCCTCGTGTTCGGCCAGGTGGTCATGCTTTTCGCCCTCGGGCGTCGGGGTGATGGGCCGCGTCTCGGTGGTTACGATGCGGTCTTGCTCCGGCGCATGGCCGTCTTTGTCTCGCTTGTGGTTCGACATGGTCTTGCTCCTGAGGTCACTCGAGCAGGGAAAACGCCCGGCTTGCCTCAGGAGTTGCGCCACCGCCCTGTCGCTACTTCGCGCCCGGCTTCGGGAGCTCAAGCAGCTTGCGCCCCTGCTCGCTCAAGCGACCCTTGATCTTGTCCGCGATCATGCCGAAGAGGCCGGGCAGTACGACTTCCAGCCGCACATCGTGATCGCCGACGGCCATCTTGCCGGTCACCGTCTGTCCTATGGCGACAACGGAGAAAGCCAGGTCGTCGCCTGACCAGTCGGCCTTCATCTCGCCCAGCACCCCGATCTGATCGATCAGGCTCTGCCGACCCGACTCGATCCGGCGACGCGCTTCAGCCCTGCCCAGTTCGTGGGGAATATGGACGACGACAGTCTTGTTCATCCGCTACCTACAGCACCCCTGGCATTGGCCGCCCTTCCTCGAACCCGGGCGGACGCCTTTCTGTTCCGTGCCGCCCAGCCCGCGCTTCGGACCGAGCGTCTGCTCGACGCGATCCGGCGACCGCAGACGACATTGGGCCGTTGATCTTGGCGGAATGGCGGCGGCGCTTGAGCCGTTGCCACTGGCCGGCTCCGTCGTCGCGCAGAACGCCGGGGTGAAACCGTAGTCGCCGGCGTCTGCACGCTCTCTACTCCCAGATGCAATCACGCTGCATCCACACGCTCGGTGTCGTCGTATCTGCCATGTCCGCGCATCTCCCAACAGGCACACGGACGCTTAAGCGGTGGCGGTCCTTGTTCCCCGACAGCCGTCGCCGCCCGCCCCGGCCCCCGCATCCCGTCGCGGGGCCGGGGCGACCCTGTCTGGCAGACATTCCCCAGATCTGGATTGCGCGCTACGATAGAAGGTCATGAGCCGACCTCTCGCCGTCTTCGCCTATGATTTCGATGGCACGCTCGCGCCCGGCAACATGCAGGAACACGCCTTCATCCCCGACGAGCTGGGTATGGCCCATGCCGATTTCTGGGAGGAGACCCGCCGGCTTGCCCAGCGCCAGCGGGGGGACGGCATCCTGGCCTACATGCACCTGATGCTGCAGAAGGCCCGCGAGAAGGGGCTGGAGCTCAGCCTGGAGAGCTGGCGGTTGCGCGGCGCGCAACTGCCGCTCTTCCCCGGGGTCGAAACCTGGTTCGCCCGCCAGAACGCCCGCGCCGACGCGCTTGGCCTGGATTTGCGCCACTTCATCATCTCGTCGGGCAATCGCGAATTGATCGAAGGTTCGCCGATCGCGGCGTGGTTCGAGCGGATCTACGCCTCGGCATTCATGTTCGACGACGACCATGACGCGGTGGGGGTCGCCCTGGCGATCAACTACACCAGCAAGACCCAGTTCCTGTTCCGCATCAACAAGTGGACGCTGGACGAATGGGACTCCGACGGCATTAACAGAGTGCAGGCCGACCGCGACCGTCCCGTTCCCTTCCAGCGGATCACCTTTTTCGGCGACGGTCTGACGGACATCCCCGTCATGCGGGTGGTCACGGACCATGGCGGCCACGCGGTCGCGGTCTACGATCCGGACCGCGAGATCACCGCCGCCGCGGCCCACCAGCTTCTGGCCGACGGCCGCGCCCGCCTGGCCGCATCGGGAGACTACCGCGAAGGCTCACCGCTCGATGTCCTGGCCGCCGACATCCTGAGCGAGATGTCGCGGGGCGTCCGAGCCGAGTTGTTCCACCCCGAAACTCAGCGTTCGTCGTAGAGGCGGCGAAGGACCGTGGGGGTCAGGCCCGGCAGATCTTCGGAGATCAGCCCGGGTCCATGAAGTTCCGCGGCCTCGGCGTGGATCCACGCGGCCGCGCAGGCGGCTTCAAAGCTGTCCATACCCTGGGCCAGCAGGCCGCCGATATAGCCGGCCAGGACATCGCCCGACCCGGCGGTCGCCAGCCAGGGCGAGCCGTTCAGGTTCACCGCGCATCGCCCGTCCGGCGAGGCCACCACCGTGTCAGCGCCCTTGAGCAGCACGATGGCGTCCGCCTTCCGGGCCGCGGCGCGCGCCGCCGTCACACGTTCCGGGCTCGCCGCCAGAAGACCGGGGAACAGCCGCTCGAACTCGCCGGGATGCGGCGTCAGAACGTCGTCCCGGTCCAGCACCGAGAACAGTTCGTCCGGATCGTTGCGGAAAACTGTGATGGCGTCGGCGTCGATGACCAGGGCCGCGCCGGTGCGGGCCAGGGCAAGGACATTCAGTAGCGTTCTGTCATTGATCCCCGCCGCCGGCCCGATCACCACGGCGTCCACGCCGTCCGCCGCCTGTTCGAGTTCAAGGTCCGTCTCGAACGGCCGCAGCATCACGGCCTCGAGGTGGGCGGCATTGGCCGCCAGCGCATCCGGCCCGGCATGGATCGTCACCAGCCCGGCGCCAATCCGCAGGCTCGAGCGGGCCGCCAGGCGCGCCGCCCCGGTGTTCCACGCCTCTCCGCTCACCACCATGAGCCGGCCGCGGGCGTGCTTGTGCGAGGTCACGCTGGGCCACGGGAACCGCTCCAGCCACAGCTCGGGCCCGTTCTCGAAGAGGCTTGTGGCCGCGGGGCCCAGACCGATGTCGGCCACTAGGACCTCGCCGCAGCAGCCTCGGCCGGGTTCCAGCACATGGGCGGGTTTGCGAGCGTGGAACGTCACTGTCAGCGCGGCCCGCACCGCGTGGCCCAGCAGTTGCCCGGTATCGCCGGATACGCCGCTGGGCACATCGACTGCGACCACCATCTCGGGCCGCGACGCCAGGGCGACCGCCACCTGGGCGGCTGCACCGTCGAGAGGTCGCGAGAGCCCGGCGCCGAACATCGCATCGACCACCAGCCCGTCCCCTGGCGCCGCGTCCAGCGGGGCGGTCTCTCCGGTCCAGAGCGCCGCGGCCGCCTTGGCGTCGTCGGTCTGCGGCGCGCCTAACGACAGCACCGTGACCGGCCACCCCCGTAGCGCGAGCAACCGGGCGACCACATAGCCGTCGCCGCCATTGTTGCCGGGGCCACAGAGCACGCAGGTCAGCTGGGGGCGGAAGCGCTTGACGATCGCTTCCGTGACCGCGGCCCCCGCACGTTCCATCAACTCGACACCTGCCGTGCCCGCCGCCATGGCGGCGCGATCGGCCGCCGCCATCTCCTGGACCTTCAGGATGCAGCGTCCGGTCAAAGCACCCCCGTCGAGGCCTCGGCGCCCTTGGCGATCAGGCGAACGCGCTCGCCATCCGTCTCGAGGATCGTGATCGAGGCGTGATCTGGCCGGAACGCCAGGACCCGCGCATCGCCCAGAAGGCTGGAGACGACACCGTTGATCGCCACATAGTGCGAAAACACCGCGGTGTTCCCCCGCACCGCGAGGGACCTCACGATCTCATTCCGCCAGGCGTCATAGTCGAGATCGCCTTCGATGCCGGCCCAAGTGCCTTCGAACGCCGCGCGCAGCCACGCCGGTCGGGCCTCGGCGCTCAACGCCCGCGGCGTCGGGATCTCGCCGACGATCGGATCGATGTCGGCGGTCACCCTCAGGGCCGCCGCCGTCGGGGCGGCGGTCTCGCGGCACCGCCGCAGCGGCGAACTGACCACACGCGTGGGGCGCTCGCCATCCGGCCGGCTGAGCAGCCAGTCCCGGGCCGCCTCCGCCTGGGCGAGGCCGGCGGCGTCCAGGCCGGGATCCTCGTCGTGGCCGCCCCAGGTCGAAGACGGCTTTCCGTGTCGGATGAGATAGAGACGCGCCATGATCAGTCCGGGGTGAAGAGGTTAAGGTCGCCAGACTGGCCGACGGTTCCAGGCCGGCCGACCTGTTCGACCGCTTCAAAATCGGCCAGGAACTGCGGTTCTGTCGGCGTGTTGGCGACGAATCGACGGCCCTCAGAGTCCCGCCCGACCACGATCGCCATGAACGGCCCCTCGCGCTTGTGAACCACCGTGTAGGTCTCGATGGTGGCGCGTCCCTGCGGCGTTTCAATGACAGGGGGGTGCGGCAGGGCGTCGATCTCGCGTTGGAGGATGGTGGGATCCTCGCGCTCGAACGGCGCGTCGGGCCGCCGGGTCGAATAGATGCCCGTCGACTGCTTGGTCAGGTACCAGCCGTTGCCGGTCACCAGCCCATAGGCGCCGGGCTTGGCGCGCAGTCGCTGCGCCATGGTGGCGATCGAGTGCATGACGTAGTTGTTTCCCGGCCCGCCCATGTAAGGCAGGCCGCCCGTCACCGTCAGCCCGCGCGGGTCATCGAGGCTGAGGCCCAGTTCATCGGCGCCAATTTCAACGGCCACCGGGAAGCAGGAATAGAGGTCGATCAGGTCGATCTGGTCCAGGCCGATACCGGCCATCGCGAACGCTTTCTGGCCGGTCCGCCGCATGGCGGGGCTGGAATGGAAATCCTGCCGGTCGATGGGATTCCACAGGTCGGCGGCGTCGGCGCAGCCGTGCAGATAGACCCACTGGCTCTCGGGCACGCCCAGTTCCCGCGCCTTGGCCTCGCTGGCAATGATCACGCCGGCGGACTGATCCACCTCCATGATCGCGTTCATCAGCTTGGGATAGGGGTAGCCGATCATCCGGTTCCGGTCATTGACGGTCACGATCTCCTCGGCCGACCTCCGGGTCGGGAACCAGGCCTCGGGGTTCTCCGCCGCCACCGCCGAGAAGCCGGCGAACAGCTTGCCGAGGCGCTTCTGGTGCTCGGCCAACGGTCGACGGTCGCGGCCCCGAAGGGCGTTCTCGAACATCGGATAGATGTTGATCGGCCGGTTGAGCCCGTGTCGTTGTTCATAGGGCGTCGTGCCCGGCCGCGCGTCGCCGATCCGGCGCGGCGCATCGAGCGTCTCGTCCTCAACCGCCTTCCAGTCGTCGAAAGACAGGCCCTTGCCGGCCCGCTTCATGGCCGAGCCCAGGAATTCGCAGCCGACGGTCAGCGCCAGGTCCGTCTCGCCTCGGGCGATCCGCTCGCACAGCATGTTGACGACGTACTGCGGGGTGTTGCCGCCCATCTCGGTGTAGCAGTCCCAGCGGGGGTTGGCGCCGAGCATCCGCGCCAACTGCGCCGGCGGGTTGATGGAATGTGGGATCATGCCGCGCTTGGAACCGGGCGCATCGATCGTGAAGCCGACCACGGCCAGGGTGTCGATCGCCGCGAGGCCCGAGGCGCCCAACCCGGCGTCAGCGGCGGCGCGATCCGCCGCAATCTTCAGCAGTGTCGTCGGTGAGGGTGACGACGCGGGATCGCCGCGATACGTGAATTGGCCCACGCCAATGAGAACTGGGGTGCGATCACCCATGCACTTCATGCCTCCGATGCCATCCGATACCGATCCTAGGGGCGGAAACGTCCGTCACAAGGCGGATTCGGGTTTGACTATTTTTTGAACTCATGGCGCCTGCCCAACGGGCGATAGCCCAGTTTCGCAGCCAGCCGTGACGGCAGGCAACCGAAGCGTGCTTGAAGCCCTCACCCACCCCGTGCTGGGTCGCCGCCAACCGCTGAGGTGCGCCTCGGCCAGGAGTTCAGACCGGTCGCATGAAAAAGATCGAAGCCATCATCAAGCCGTTCAAGCTGGACGAGGTCAAAGAGGCGCTGCAGGAGCTGGGCGTGCAGGGCATGACGGTGGTCGAGGCCAAGGGCTATGGCCGCCAGAAGGGTCAGACCGAGCTCTATCGCGGCGCCGAGTACGTCGTGGACTTCCTGCCCAAGATCAAGATCGAGATCGTCATCGCCGACGACCAGCTGGAGCGGGCCGTCGAGGCTATCGCCGGCGCCGCGCGCACAGGCCGTATCGGTGACGGCAAGATCTTCGTGTCCGAGATTCTCGACGCAGTGCGCATCCGCACCGGCGAGACCGGCGCCGTCGCCATCTAATCGCATTTCAAGAAGGGGATACCGACCATGGCCACCACAGCCAAAGACATCCTGAACCAGATCAAGGAGAAGGACGTCAAATATGTCGACGTCCGCTTCACCGATATCCGGGGCAAGATGCAGCACGTCACGTTCGACATCGACCTCGTCGACGACGACTTCCTCAACGACGGCACCATGTTCGACGGCTCGTCGATCGCCGGCTGGAAGGCCATCAACGAAAGCGACATGATGCTGCGGCCTGACCTGGACTCAGCGATCATCGACCCTTTCTACCAGCAGACCACGATGGCGCTGTTCTGCGACGTGGTGAACCCGGACACCGGCACCCCCTACGACCGCGACCCGCGCTCGATCGCCAAGGCGGCGCTGAACTTCGTCAAGGCGTCGGGGATCGGCGACACGGTGTTCTTCGGCCCGGAAGCCGAATTCTTCATTTTCGACGACGTGAAGTGGAACACCGCACCTCACAACACCGGCTATTCCTTCGACGCCAGCGAGCTCCCGGTAAACTCGGGCAAGAGCTATGACGAAGGCAACATGGGCCACCGGCCCGGCCCTAAGGGCGG
>JANPKX010000669.1:0-7238 GCA_031426235.1 Alphaproteobacteria bacterium
CGTTGGTAGTCGAGGCGGTCGCGGGTGGCCGACTCGGCGGTAAGCACGAAGGCGCGGCCTTTGTCGTCGCGTCCGACGAAGCGGGGCGTGATCAGCCGGATCGGCTCGTCGCCGCCCCGGGCCTGCTGGGGCTGGGCTCGGAAGGTCGACCAGGCGACGCTGCCGCCGAGGCCCGCAAAGATCAGTACGATCAGGGCGGGCAGGATGACGCGGAGCATGCGAATCAACCGCGAGCGGCGGCGCCAGCGCTCGAAGTCGATCTGGCGGAGCGGGGCGGTCGCGGCCAGTCGGGCGGGGGCGTCGGCGGAGCTCATGGCGCAGCCTATGCGTGGGCGAAGATGTCGACGTCTTCCCAGCCGCCGACATCCAGGAGCGCCCGGTGGGGCAGGAACTCGAAACAGGCGCGGGCCAGGTGATCGCGGCCCTCACGGACCAGCATCTCGTCCAGGCGGGCGCGCAGGACGTGCAGGTGGGCGACATCCGAGGCCGCATAGGCGACCTGATCGCTCGACAGCCGCGCCGCGCCCCAGTCCGAGCTCTGCTGGGCCTTGGAGAGATCGACGCCGATCAGTTCCTTGGTCACGTCCTTGAGGCCGTGGCGGTCGGTATAGGTCCGCGCCAGCTTGGAGGCGATCTTGGTGCAGTAGACGGGGGCGGTCACCACCCCAAGGTGTCGCCAGAACATGGCGATATCAAAGCGGCCGAAGTGGAAGATCTTCACGACCGCGGGGTCCGCCAGCAGGCGCTTGAGGTTCGGCGCATCATAGGTTGCGCGATCCAGCTGAACGACGTGCGAATCGCCGTTCCCGTCGGAAAGCTGCACCACGCAGAGCGGATCACGCCCCAGCCGCAGGCCCATGGTCTCGGAGTCCACCGCAACGGCCGTGGCGCCGGCCATCGCACCGTCCGGCAGGTCGCCCTGGTGGAGATGGGTTGTCACGGGACGTTGTTACTCCGACTTGAACCACCCCGTCTATCTTAAGGGGTGGTGCCCAGGAAAGGACTCGAACCTTCACGGCCGTTAAGCCACTGGCACCTGAAGCCAGCGCGTCTACCAATTCCGCCACCTGGGCCCCGTCCGTCGGATCGGGAGGCGGCTACATATGGCAAGGCCCGGGTGCGGTCAACGGCGGCTTCACGGCTATCTTGCGTGCTGCGTTGCGGCGCGAGGCGGCATCGGCTAATTCGCGGCCATGCAGAACCTTGTCACCGTCTTCGGCGGATCCGGCTTCGTGGGCGCTCAGGCGGTCCGCTATCTGGCCAAGGCCGGCTGGCGCGTGCGGGTCGCCGTGCGCAACCCCGCCCTCGCCTATGAGATGCGTCTGATGGGCGACGTGGGCCAGATCGACGTGGTCCAGGCCAACCTGCGCGACCGTCCCTCCATTGCGCGCGCCCTCGAGGGTGCGACCGCCACGTTGAACCTTGTGGGGCTTCTGTTCGAAACCGGACGGCAGGCCTTCCAGTCCGTGCACATCGAGGGCGCCGCCTCGGTGACCCAGACCGCGGCGGACATGGGCGTGGGCCGGGTCGTACAGATGTCGGCCCTCGGCGTCAGCGAGACGTCCGCCTCGGCCTATTCGCGCACCAAGGCCCAGGCCGAGATCGAGGTGCGGGCGATCCGCCCCGACGCGGTGATCGTGCGGCCCTCGATCGTGTTCGGCGACGGCGATGGCTTCTTCAACAAGTTCGCCGCCATGGCCGGCCTCAGCCCCTTCCTGCCGCTGGTCGGCGGCGGGACGACCCGCTACCAGCCCGTGTTCGTCGGCGATGTCGGCCAGGCCCTGGCGCGGATGGTGACCGACCCGGCGGCGGCGGGCCAGACCTATGAACTCGGCGGGCCGGGTGTCTTCACCTTCCGCGAGTTGCTGGAAAAGCTGCTGGCCGAAACCGGCCAGCGTCGGCTGCTGCTGCCTTTACCTTACCCGGTGGCCGGGCTGATCGGCGGCGCTTTTGACCTCACCACCGCCATGGGGCTATCGGGCCTGTTGAAGCCGATGATCACCCGCGACCAGGTCGAGCTGCTGAAGAGCGATAATGTCGTCAGCGGCCAGTACCCCGGCCTCACCGAACTGGGCGTTACGCCGACGCCGCTTGAGGCCGTCCTGCCCACCTACCTCTATCGCTTCCGCAAGGGCGGCCAGTACGCCGACCAGGACGCGCGCGAACTGGAAGCCGGCCGGGCCTGAGGCCTACTTCACGCCGCCCTGCGCCTTGGCGTAGGCGCGCAGCACCGCGTTCATCCGCGTCTGCCAACCGCGGCCCTGAGTGCGAAACCAGTCCATGACGTCGCCATCGACGCGAATCGATATGGCGACCTTCGCCGTCGGAATCTCCAGCTTGGCGTTGCGAAACCACGCGTCATCCAGCATCGGCGCCGCATCGGGATCCTCGGCGATGGCGCGCTCGATGTCCGCGTCGGTGAGGGCGTCGACATGAGCCCAGTCCGTGCGCCCGGGCTGGACGCTATCGAGGGTAACTCGAACCATACGCTTCTCGCTCATTACGCCTCGCCCTCCTCGCTGAAATGATGCGCCGCAGAGTAGGCCCCCTGGAGGTCCAGACCACGGCGACGGCTGTGGTTCCCAAATAACCGACACTCACCGTGCGCGGCTCACCGGTTCGCGGCGAGGCGTAGCTCAAGACCTCGCCCCGGAAGATGCCGATCGCTTCGGCGAAGTCGATCCGGTGCTTTGCAAAGTTCAAGTCCGCCTTATCTGGGTCCCATTCAAATTCGATCAGCGCCCCCGACACCAATCAGCCTCTTGTACGCGAGGCTCGTATATACATTTGTATGCTCACCAGCTCAACCTGCCATCGTCAGCCACGCCAGGCCCACGCTGCCGATCGCGATCCGGAGCCAGCCGAAGGGGGCCAGGCCGCGGCTGGTGACCACCGCCAGCATGGTGCGGATCACCACCAGGGCGACCACGAAGGCGACCACGAAGCCGATGGCGATCAGCGGCATCGTATCGGCGGTGAGCTGCTCACGGCTCTCGTAGGCGTCGAGCACGAAGGCGCCCAGCATGGTGGGGATCGCCAGGAAAAAGGTGAACTCGGCGGCCGCCCGCTTCTCCACGCCCAGCAACATGCCGCCCACGATGGTCGCGCCTGAGCGCGAGACGCCGGGGATCATCGCCAGCACCTGGCACAGGCCGATGGCGAAGGCCTTCCACAGCGGCAGCTTCATAGGATCGTCGTTGACCGGCGCGGGCGCCATGCGGTCCACGAACAGCAGCACGATGCCGCCCACGATCAACGAGATGCACTGCACCTGAGGATTGTCGAACAGCACCGCCTTGATGAAGTCGTGAAACAGCAGGCCCAGCACCACGGACGGAATGAAGGCGGCGATCACGGTGAGCGCAAACCGCCGCGCTTCCGGATCCGTGGGCAGGCCCACCACCTGCTTCAGCAGCTTGCCGAAATAGAGCACCACCACGGCCAGGATCGCGCCCAGCTGGATCATCACCGCGAAGGTGTCCCAGAACCCGTCCGGCAGGCCCATGGCCGCCTTGGCGAGCAGCATCATGCCCGTGGACGAGACGGGGATGAATTCGGTCAGCCCCTCGATGACGCCCAGGATGACGGCGTAGACCCAGTCCGGCAGCACGGTGGTGATCTCCTTCGAATCGGCGCGACGCCGAGGCTTGCGAGCCTAGGTAAGCAGGGCCTCCGCCGCCAGCCGGGCGATCAGCGGCTGCGCCTCACGCGGGTGGCGCAAGCGATGCTTCTGCACATGGCCCATGCGTGGGTCGGCGAACAGCGCCTCATACTGCAGCCGGCGGCGGTTGTAGGTGTCCCAGGCCCAGCGGATCGGGTGCTCCTTGCTCAGCCACCGGCGGAACTCCTCGCGGTTTCCGGTCCTCGGCCAGAGCTCCTGCTGGCCGGCGGCGCGGACGAAACTGCGCCGGATGACGCGCCGCATGACCACCGTCCGGCTGTAGTCGAGCCAGACCAGATGCGTGGCGCGCGGCAGAATGCGCGTCATGGCCGCGCGATAGTTGCCGTCGGTCACCCAGCGCTCGCCCGCGATCGCGCCGTCCACCAGGGCCTGGAATGCGGCAGGGTCGGTGTTCGAGCGGTCCAGCCAACCCGGGCCCCAGTTCAGCGCGTCCAGCTCGACGCGCGCCAGGTCACAGGCGCCGGCCAGCGCGCGGCCGAAGGTGGACTTTCCCGAGCCCGAGCTGCCGATGACCGCGACCCGCATGGCTCACTCGGATCCGTCCGCGTCCAGCTCGGCCAGGATCTCAGCGGTGTTTTCACCCAGCTTGGGCGGGTGCAGGCGAATGTTGCTGGGTGAGCCGTGGAACGTCACCGGCGGCTTCATCGACCGATAGCGGCCCAGCTCAGGGTGGTCGTACTCCTGGAAGAATTCCACCGCCGTCAGGTGCGGGTCGGTCTCCAGGTCATCGAGGGTGTTGGTCTTCACCACCGGGATCGATAGCGGCTTGAGAATGTCCAGCCACTCCTGCGTGGTCTTGGTCACCGCGGCCTGCTCGATCATCGCATAGAGCTCGTGCGTGTGCTTGGCCCGGGTGGCGTAGTCGGCGAACCGGGGGTCTGATTTCACCGCCTCGCCGACGCCGGCGGCGTCGAAGAACTGGTCCCACTGCTTGTCGGTGTAGGGCAGCAGGCCGATGTAGCCGTCCTTGGTCTTGAACGGCTTGCGGTTGGGATTGATCACCCGCTGATAGCCCCACTGGCCGGTCGGCGGCTGGAAGGTGTGGTCGTAGAGGTGTTCTACCAGCAGGAAGCTGGTGACGCACTCGAACATCGGCACTTCGACGAACTGGCCCTGGCCCGTACGCGCTTTGTGCAGCAGGGCCGCCGTCACGGCCTGGGAGAAGAAGAGCCCCGAGACCTTGTCCGCCACCAGGGTGGGCAGGATGCGGGGAACCGGGTTGCCGTCCGTGCGGGGCAGGATGTCGGCCATGCCGGAGGCGGACTGGATCAGGTCGTCATAGGCCGGCTCGCCGGCATAGGGTCCGTCCGAGCCGTACCCAGCAGCGTGCACATAGACGATGTCCGGCTTGATCGCCGCCACGTCCTCGTAGCCCAGGCCCAGCCGCTTCATGCCGTCATACCGGACCGAGGTGGCCAGCACGTCGCAACGCTTGATCAGCCGCTTGAGGATGGCCTTGTCCTTGTCGGCCTTCAGGTCCAGCAGGATCGAACGCTTGTTGCGGTTGATGGTCAGGTAGATCGGGCCCATGCCGCGCGGCGCGCCCTCGGGCAGGTGGCCGGCCCAGCGCATGATGTCGCCGCCGTCGCCGCGCCCCGAGCCGGGATCTTCCAGCTTGATGACGTCGGCGCCCTGGTCGGCCAGGATCTGCACGCCGTAGGCGCCGTTGACGACGCTGGTCATGTCGAGGATGCGAACGCCGCTTAGGGGGCCCGTCGCCTTATCGGCCAGCCTCTTGGCTTCCCTCACGTTATCACTCCCTAGTCCGGCTGCCGTCGCTATGATGGCGCACTACACAGCAAACGAGCCTGGGGGAAGCCAGTGGACTTCGAACTCGCCGAAGAGCACCGCATGCTCAAGGACCTCGTCCAGAAGTTCGTCCGCGACGAGCTGATGCCGCTCGAGGCCGGCGTCATGCAGAGCGAGGCCGAGGGCCGGGGCCTCGGCATCGGCGCCGCCGAGCACGCCCGCCTGGACGCCAAGGCCCATGAGTTGGGCCTGTTCGGCCTGGACGCCCCGGAAGACGTCGGCGGGTCCGACCTGCCGATGCTGGCCATGGTCGGCGTCGAGGAGGAGATGGGGCGCTGCATCACCCCCTACACCCTGCCGCCGGACAGCCCGAACCTCAGAATGCTGATGGCGACGGTCAACGAGCGCCAGCGCGAGGCCTATCTGGCCCCGTACGTGGCGGGCAAGACGGTCTCGGCCATCGGCATCTCCGAACCCGGGGCGGGCTCCGACCCGGCGGGCATGAGCACCCACGCGGTTCGGGACGGCGACGACTGGGTCATCAACGGCCGAAAAATCTGGATCACCCGGGCCGCCGAGGCGGATTTCACCATCCTGATGGCGGTCAGCGACAAGGAAAAGGGCGCGCGGGGCGGCATGTCGGCCTTCCTCGTCGACAAGGGGACGCCGGGGTTCAACATCCTGCGCCGCATCCCCATGCTGGGCGGCCAGTACAGCTACGAGATCGCCCTGGAGGACTGTCGGGTGGAAGGCTGGAAACTGCTGGGCCAGGAGGGCGCGGGCTTCGCGCCCATGCAGGTCCGGCTGGGCACCCGCCGCATCCAGATGGCGGCCTGGTCGGTGGGCATGGCTCAGCGGGCGCTGGACATGGTCATCGAGTACGCCCCGCAGCGGAAGACCTTCGGCCTGCCACTCTCGGAACGCCAGGCCATCCAGTTCTGGGTGGCGGAGGCGGCGACCAAGATCCACGCCGCCCGGCTGATGACCTATGACTGCGCCTGGAAGCAGGACAACGGCCGCGACGTGCGCTCCGAGATCTCGATGATCAAGTGGTTCGCGACCGAGATGGCCTATGAGACGGTCGATCGCGCCATGCAGGCGTTTGGCGCCATGGGCATGACCAAGGAAATCCCGCTGCAGCTCATGCAGGCCAAGCTGCGCACCATGCGAATCTACGACGGCCCCACCGAGGTGCATAAGTGGGTGGTGGCCAGAAACCTGTTGGGAACGAGACGATGAGCAAAACCTTCGGCGACCATGTCAGCGTGGCCATGAACGGGCATGTGGCGGTGGTGACCCTGAACCGCCCCCCGCACAATTTCGTCTCCGTGGAGTTCATGCGCGACCTGGCCAACGCCTGCGAGGCGGCCGACGCCAACCCCCAGGCCCGGGCCATCGTGCTCCAGTCCGAGGGCAAGAGCTTCTCGGCCGGCGCCGACTTCGCCTCGTCCAACGACGCCGTCGCCTCCGGGATGGAGGGGATCAACGCCCTCTACGTGGAGGCCGTGCGGCTCTACTCCGTGGCGACGCCGATGGTGGCGGCCGTCCAGGGCGCGGCGATCGGCGCGGGCTTCGGCCTCACCCTGGTGGCCGACTTCCGGGTCGCGGGCCCCGATGCAAGGTTCTCGGCCAACTTCGTCAAGCTGGGATTCCATCCCGGCTTCGGCATCACCCACGCCCTGCCCCGGCTGATCGGCGAGCAGCGCGCGGCCCTGATGATGCTGACCGGGCGGCGGGTGAAGCCGGACGAGGCCCTGGCCTGGGGCCTCGTGGACGCCGTCGCCTCCAACGACGACCTGCGCGCCGC
>JANPKX010000670.1:0-2121 GCA_031426235.1 Alphaproteobacteria bacterium
TGTAGCGCTGCTTGGTCGTGCCGAAGTGCTTCTTGATCGAGATCATCTTCTGCTGGGCGACGAAGCCGTGCCAGCAGCCCAGGCTCTGGGTGTAGTTGGCGGGGTCGGCGTCATAGGCGGCCATGTCGGCGCGCATGATCCCGGCGGTGAACTTGGCGATCTCGAGGCCGGTCTTGAACCGGTTCTGCAGCCGCATGCGGGCGACGGACTCGGCGTTGATGCCGTCCCAGGTGCCGTTCTTGCTTTTGATGAGCTGGCCCATCTCGATGGTGTGGTCTTGGTAAGCCATGCGGTGCCGCCTTCAACGTCAATATGGACTAGGGGCGCCGCGTACTGGGCGAAGGGGATCTTGAGGAGTCCCGCTAAGGTCTAGCTGTAAGACTTTACAAGATTTCTCTGTAATGTTGTAAGGACTGGATGGCTACCGAGCGACGCCTCTATGTCGGGCCCAGCCTTAGGCGTCTGCGGCGCGACCTGGGGCTGACCCAGGCCGACATGGCCGCCGATCTAGAGGTCTCGGCCTCGTACATCGCCCTGCTGGAGCGCAACCACCGGCCCCTCAGCGCCGAGGTGCTGCTGAAGCTGGCCCAGACCTACAAGCTCGACATGGCGGCCCTGGCCGCCGGCGGGGGGGCGGAAGAGGCCGCGCGGCTGCAGACGGTGCTGAAGGACCCGATGTTCGCCGACATCGACCTGACGGCGCTGGAAAGCGCGGACGTCGCCACCAACTTCCCGGGCGTGACGCAGGCGCTGCTGCGGCTCTACACCGCCTACCGCGAAGAGCAGCTCGCCCTGGCCGACCGCACGGTCGACCTCGGGGGCGACGGCGCCCGGCCCGCCGCCGACCTGTCGGACCCGGTCGCCGAGTCGCGCCGGTTCCTGGAGGCGCGCCGCAACTGCTTCCCCAGCCTGGACGACGCCGCCGAGCGCCTGGCGCAGCAGGTGGCCGCCCACGAGGGCCTGGCCGCCTATTTCAAGACCCGCCATGATCTGAGGGTGCGCCGCCTGCCGCCCAATGTGATGGTGGGCTCGACGCGACGGCTGGACCGGCATCGGCGCGAGATCCTGCTGAGCGATGATCTCGACAACGCAAGCCAGACGTTCCAGCTCGCCCTGCAACTGGCCTATCTGGAGATGCCGGGCGACATCGACGCCGTCGCGGCCGAGGGCAGCTTCGTCACCGAGAGCGGCGAGCGCCTGACCCGCCGCGCCCTGGCCAGCTATGCCGCCGCCGCGCTGTTGATGCCCTATTCGGCCTTCGCCCGCGCGGCTGAGGCCCGCCGCTACGACCTGGAGGCCCTGTCGCGCCAGTTCGGGGCCAGCTTCGAGCAGGTGGCCCACCGGCTGACCACTCTGCAGAAGCCCGGGCAGGAGCGCGTACCGTTCTTTTTCATCCGGGTGGATGAGGCGGGCAACGTCTCCAAGCGGCTGGACGGCGCGGGCTTTCCCTTCGCGCGCCATGGCGGCGGCTGTCCGCTGTGGACGGTGCATCAGGCCTTCCGCACCCCGCGCCAGATCGTGACCCAATGGCTGGAACTGCCCGACGGCCAGAAGTTCTTCTCGGTCGCCCGGACGGTCACCGCCGGCGGTGGGGGCTACGGCAAGCCCCGCGTCGAGCGCGCCATCGCCCTGGGCTGCGCGGCCGAGCACGCGGGCCGCCTGATCTACACCGACGACGGCCCGCGCCCGGAGACGGCGACGCCGATCGGGGTTACCTGCCGGATCTGCCACCGCACGGAATGCACGGCCCGCTCCGCGCCGCCGATCGGCCGGGCCATCCTGCCCGACGACATCCGGCGCACCACCGCGCCCTTCGGCTTCTCGGACAACTGAAAGCTAACGGCGCAATTTCGCCCCACGTTTTCGCCACGTCACGCTTGGCGAAACGCTTCATTCCAGGGCACAACGATATTGCAATGGAGACACGCGGCTCTCATGGTCCAGCGTAGCGCCGCGGCGAAGGCCACGGACCGGTTCGAGCGCAAGCGCGAGGCCATCCTCGACGCCGCCACCCACATCCTCAACCGCAAGGGGATACGGGGCCTGACGCTAGGCGATACCGCCCGGGCGGTGGACCTGTCGACCACCAGCGTCACCTATTATTTCAAGCGCAAGGAAGAT
>JANPKX010000671.1:0-9322 GCA_031426235.1 Alphaproteobacteria bacterium
AACTCGGCGACCCTGGTGGCCGCCGAGCGCACCGGCAACCTGAAGATCCGCACCGGCTCCATCGTCACTTCGGTCATCTACAACGCGCGCACGCAGCGGGCCGATGGCGTGCGCGTGCTGGACGAGGCGACCGGCAAAGAGATCGAGTTCTATGCCAAGGTCATCTTCCTCAACGCCTCGGCGCTGAACTCGGCGTGGATCCTGATGAACTCGGTGAGCCCGCGGTTCCCGAACGGCTTGGGCAACGACAGCGACCAGTTGGGCCGCAACGTCATGGACCACCACCTGGGCGTGGGGGCGGCCGCCGAGGCCCCCGGCTATGAGGACATGTACTATTCGGGCCGACGGCCCAACGGCATCTACATTCCCCGCTTCCGCAACCTGCCCGACAAGGCGACCCAACGCACCGACTACCGCCGCGGCTTCGGCTATCAGGGCGGAGCCGGGCGGCCGAACTGGGACCGGCCGGTGGAGGGCTTTGGCGCCGCGCGCAAGGCCGAGCTCAGCCAGCCCGGCCCCTGGCTGGTGCGGCTGGGCGGGTTCGGCGAGATCCTGCCCTATGCCGACAATCGCATGACGTTGAACCACGCGGTGAAAGACAGCCACGGCCTGCCGACCATCGCCTTCCACGTGTCGCTACGCGAGAACGAGCTGGCGATGCGCCGCGACATGAAGGTCGCCGCCGCCGAGATGCTGGACGCCGCCGGGTTCAAGAACGTTCGCGAGCTGGACGGCGACTACGCCCCTGGCCTCGGCATCCACGAAATGGGCACGGCGCGCATGGGACGAGATGCCAAGACCTCGGTGCTGAGCGCCCACAACCAGGTTCACGCCTGTCCCAATGTCTATGTGACGGACGGGGCCGCCATGACCTCGGCGTCCTGCGTGAATCCCTCGCTGACCTACATGGCCCTGACGGCGCGGGCGGCAGACCATGCGGTGAACGCCGGCAAGCGGGGGGACCTGTGATGGACGCAAACCTCAGCGCCGTACCCAGCCGGCGGCAGGCGCTGTTCGGCGCGACCCTGACGTTCGGCGCGGTCTGGGCCGGCCTTTCGCTGCCCGGCGCGGCGGCGGCCCAGGGGGTTCCGGCGTGGGCGCCGAAGGCACTAGCCGCGACCCAGGCGCGAACGCTGGAAGCGGTTTGCGAGGTGATCTTCCCGGCCACCGACACGCCTGGCGCGCGAGAGGCGGGCGTGGCGGGCTTCATCGACCAGACGATCGCGGCATGGAGCGCGCCCCGCGACGCCTCCGCGATGCGCGTGGGCCTGGATCGCATGGAGGCCGAGTCAGTCGCGGCGCACGGCCAGGGCTTCGCGGCCCTGACGACGGCGCAGCAGACCGCGCTCCTGACCCGTTACGACGCCGAAGCGCGGGCGGCCGGACCGGCGGCCTCGCATTTCTTCCGCCTCATCCGCGATCTGGCGACGGTGGGCTACTTCACCTCCGAGCCCGGCGCCACGCGGGCGGTGCGCTACGACCCGGTGCCCGGCGACTACCGCGGTTGCGTCCCGCTCTCCCATATCGGCCGCGCCTGGGCGACTTGAGCGACGTTCGCTGAGGTTCATCTGTGCGGCCTAGGCTCACCCTGGGGCGGTGTGGCAGATAGGGAGTATGAGTGAGACGTTTCCTGAGATCCGTGAGGCCGTGCGCAGGCTGTGCGGACGGTTTCCGGGCGCCTATTGGCGGGCGCTGGATCGAGAGCGGGCCTACCCGACCGCCTTCGTTGAGGCGCTGACCGAGGCCGGGTTCCTGTCGGTGCTGATCCCGGAAGAGTTCGGCGGCTCGGGCCTGGGCCTGGCGGCCGGGGCGGCGGTGCTGGAGGAGATCCACCGGTCAGGCTGCAACGGCGGCGCCTGCCATGCCCAGATGTACACCATGGGCACCCTGCTGCGGCACGGCACACCCGCTCAGAAGCAGGCCTATTTGCCGAAGGTCGCCAGCGGTGATCTGCGCCTGCAGGCCTTCGGGGTCACCGAGCCGGACGCGGGCACCGACACGACCCGCATCACCACCTTCGCGAAAAAAGTCGGCGACACCTATGTCGTGAATGGCCGCAAGCTTTGGATCAGCCGCGCGGAACACTCCGACCTGATGGTGCTGCTCTGCCGCACCAGCCCGCGCGACGAGGCGAAGACGTCGGCCGGCATGAGCGTGCTGCTGGTCGACATGCGCGCGGCTGTCGGGAACGGCCTGACCATCACGCCGGTCCGGACCATGCTGAACCACGCCACGACCGAACTGCTGTTCGAAGATCTTGAGGTGCCCGCGGCCAACCTGATCGGCGAGGAAGGCAAGGGCTTCCGCTACATCCTGGACGGCATGAACGCCGAGCGGATCCTGATCGCGGCTGAGTGCATCGGCGATGCGAAGTTCTTCATCGACCGCGCCAGCCAGTACGCCAAGGACCGGGTCGTGTTCGGCCGGCCTATCGGCGAGAACCAGGGCATCCAGTTCCCTCTGGCCCGAGCCTACGTGCAGATGACCTCGGCCAGCCTGATGGTGGATCACGCCGCCGCGCTGTTCGAGGCCGGCCAGCCCTGCGGGACCGAGGCCAACATGGCCAAGCTGGTCGCCTCGGAGGCGTCGTGGTTCGCCGCCGACGTGGCGATCCAGACCCACGGCGGCTTCGGATTCGCCGAGGAATACGACATCGAGCGCAAGTTCCGCGAGACGCGCCTCTACCAGGTGGCCCCCATCTCCACGAACCTCATCCTCAGCCACGTGGCCACTCACGTGCTGGGACAGCCGAAGAGTTTTTGATGACCTACGAAACGATCCGGATCGACGATCTGGGGCCTGGGATTGTCGCTGTCGTGTTCAACCGCCCGGAGGTCGCCAACGCCCTGTCCTCGACGATGGGCCGTGAACTGCTGGAGGCTTGGACGGGCCTGAGCGCGCGCGCCGAACTGCGCTGTGTCATCCTGCGGGGTGAAGGGCGGAACTTCCAGGCTGGCGCGGACCTGAAGGAGCGCAACGGCATGACCGATGAGGCCTGGGCCGCCCAGCACCGGATCTTCGAGGACATGGCGCGCGCCCAGCTAGCCGTTCCCGTGCCGGTGATCGCGGCGGTGCAGGGTGCGGCCATGGGCGGCGGCTGCGAGATGACCCTGGCCTGCGATTTCGCCTATGCCGCGGAAGGCGCGCGGTTCGGGCTGCCCGAAGCGGGGCTGGGGATCATGCCGGGTCTCGGCGGCACGCAGCTCCTGACCCGCGCTGTCGGGCCGCGCCGGGCGATCGAGGTCATGACCACCGCCGCGCCGATTTCCGCCGAGCGGGCGTTGGACTACGGGATCGTCAATGGCGTGGTGGCGTCTGATAGTCTGCTGGAGACCGTGCTGGCGGTCGCGACCCAGATCGCCAGCCGCGCGCCGCTGTCGGTTCGCGCGCTGAAGCGCGTGGTCCACGGCGGCCAGGACCTGGACCTGAAGGCCGCGATGGATCTGGAGCTCGACCTCTACAACCAGCTCTTCAAGACTGCCGACCGCCGCGAAGGGGTGGCCAGCTTCAACGAGAAGCGGACGCCCGCGTTCGCGGGGCGCTGAGACTCGGTCAGTTGAGGGCGTAGGCGTCCCGCAGCTCGGCCACCGGACGGTCGAACATCGTCTCCCATCGCGTGTAGTTCAGGTTGCGACTGCCGCGGCCCTTGGCCCAGCCCTGACTGATAGCGTCCATGACCGGCACCGTCATGTCGGGGTTCTTGAACGTCATCTGGGTGGTCAGGGTGGCCATCCAGATGGAGGAGTAGGGCAGGCGGCCCTGCGCCAGGGTGAAGGCCTGCAGCGCGATCTCGCCCCAGCCGTTGGTCAGGTAACCCGTCAGGATGTGCAGGATGTCGTGCACCTGGAACCCGCGCAGGATCGCGTAGCGGACCTCCTCGGGCATGCCTTCCAACCGCCCCTCAGCTTCCATCCGCTCATGCGCCCGGCGGTAGTCGCTGGCGATGGTGCGGTTCAGGTTGTTATCGACGATGTGCCGCGCATACTGATAGCCAAGCGTCTCCGGCGGCAGCGCCAGCAGGGCGTCGAAATCGGGATCGTCCGCCAGGAAGCCCTCCTCGAACCAGGCGACCGCCTCAGGGTCCGCGCGGAAGTTCGCCAGGTACTTTTCGCGGACCTCATCGTCGCTCCGCCGCCAGAGTCGGAAATGCATTTCGGGCACCCCGTTCTTTTGCGAGTCATCGACGAGCCGCAGAAAATTCTCGGCGATCTTGGGTTCCACGTCGCATCCTCCGGCCAAGTGCGTCCGCAGGTTGCCCCGGCAGGAGCTGAAGGGCAACCAGCCTGCGCCCGAGCTCCGCGCTCCAGGTGGAGCGCGGAGCCTGACCGTCAGGCGACGAAGGCCCGCCGTCGGCGCAGGGCGGCCCCGGCGAGGCCGAAGCCACCGATCATCATCGCCCAGGTCGCCGGCTCCGGCACCGCAACGGTCGAGCCGTCGAAGACGGTCAGGTTCCAGTTGCTGATGCGCTGGTCGGCATTCGACAGGCCGGTGCCGCCGGTAAAGCCGAAATAGACCTGCGGACCCAGGGTCTGAAGATCGAACACCCGGCTGTCGCTGATCATCTGCGAGGTGCTTTGGTTCGTTGCGGTATAGCTCAGCACCCCGGCCAGGTAGGAAATGCTGACATCGACGAGATCGTCCTGGTCACCCAGCGAGAAGGGCTTGGACTTACCAGCGAAGACGTCGCCGTTAATGAAGATGCGACCCTTGTCGTTGTCCCAGCTCTGGAAGCCGACGCCCACGCTGTTCTGGATTCCCTCCGCGCCGATCGTGCCGCCGCCGCCGCCCAGGGCCAAGGCCCCGTTCGGATCGTTCTGGACGATGAAGGTGATGCCGTCGGCGATGTCGCCGTAGATCGAGGGCCCCGTCAGCGAGAACGTGAAGGTGGAGGTGAAGTTGATCGCCGAGCTGAAGGAATCGGTGATGAAGGCGCTGCCGGCCAACTCTGGCGCGTTCGGCGTAAGCTGCAGCTCAGTTGCGGACAGAGCGCTGGCTGAGCCGTTGGTCTGGATATTGAGTCCGGTGAAATCGATGGCGTCGGCCTTGGCGGCGGACGAAAGGCCGAGCATGGCTACCGCGCTGGCGAGCGCCAGCGGTCTAAATCTGGTCATTGAAACAACCCCAAGAAGGACGCGTTGGGGCGGGCGTAGTCCGTGTCACCGAGCCAGCCTGAAATCATATTAACCGATGTTGCCCGCGCGACAAGCGGCCTCGCCTGTCGCGCGAGTCTAGCGTCAAAACCTCTGGCGCACCTGCACGCCGACGCGGCGCTTGGCGTTCAGGCGGTTGGTGTGGTGGACGTTTGGAAGACGATGTAGCGCTCGTCCAGTGCGTTGTCGGCGTAGACGGCGATCTCGGTGGCTGCGGTGCGGACGCCCAGGCGGGCATCCAGCAGCGCGTGATCGCGCAGGGTGGCGAACCGGAACCGCTGCGGCGTGGTGAACGGGATCGGGATGTCGGGATTGATCTCCTGGCGACCGCCGTACTCCGAGGCATAGCGCAGGTTCACGAAGCCGCGCCAGTTGCCGCTGACTTCAAACGAGTGGTTCATATTGGCCTTGAACCCCACCTGTTCGGCTAGAGCCGTCCGGCACGAATCGTCCGGGGGAAAAGGGGCTGACGACGCGGCGTTGCGGCCATAGGTTCAACGTGAAGGAGCCCCCATGATCCGACGCGGCGCTGCGTATCTCGAAGCCCGGACCGAGCCCGCCTCGGCAGAGACCCACCAGCTCGAACGCGAGGGTTACGCGATCGTGCGGGACCTCCTCAGCGCGGACGAAGTGGCGGCGCTACGCGCGGAGATCGCCGCGATCTTCGACCGGGATCCGCCCGACGCACGCGGCGGCAAGTCCCCGGAAGACGACGCGATGTTCCGCTATGCCATGCTGAACCGCTGCGCGGCGGCCCAGGCCGCCGCCGTCCACCCCAAGCTATTGGCGGTGATCGAGCCCTTGCTGGGCGAGGACTGCCACGTCATCGCCAACACCGCCTGGCGCAACCCGGCTGGTCACCCCGGCAGCCACGGCGGCCAGAACTGGCACATCGACGCTGGACCGCATGTGCCGTTGCCGGAAGGCGTGCGCTGGCCCGCCGACATTCCGCATCCGGTCTTCGCGATCGGGGTGCACCTTTACCTTCAGGATTGCGCGCTCGAGGACGGCCCGACGGGCGTGATCCCAGGCAGCCATCTCTCCGGTCGCCCGCCGACGCCCGGTTGGCATCTGGACGATGACCTGACCTACGACGGGCAGGGCGTAGTTCCGCTGATCACCCGCGCGGGCGATGCGGGCCTGTTCGTCTCGGACGTCTGGCATCGGCGGATGCCGACGCGGGACGGCGATCACGGCCGGTTCTTCCTGCAGGTCCACTATGGCCGCCGCGACATCGCCCAGCGGCTTGTCCCGACGGCGGAGCGCAACCAGCTCTCGCCCGAAGCGATCGCCAGGGCCACGACCCGGCGCGAACGCCAGGTGATCGGCCTGCACGCGCCGTTCTTCTACGACGGATAGGCTGCCTACCGCCGCGCTGGCCGAAGCATGGGATAGAGCGGGGGATAGTCGGCCGGCTGCACCAGGCCGATCACCTCGAATCCGTGGCGTTCGTAGAGGGGCACGTTCCTGGGGTTGCTGCTTTCCAGGTAAGCCGGCAGGCCCTGTTCGTCGCAGAGGCGCAGGCCGGCCTTGATCAGGGCTGAGCCCAGGCCCTCGCCCTGACGGGCGGGGTCGACACCCACCGCGGCCAGGTACCAGTGCGGTTCCTGCGGGTGGAAGCTGCGGATTTGCTCGCCCACCTCCGCCACGACCGGCAGCTTTTCGGGCGGCGCGCTTGCCAGGAGCCCGAGCATGGTCTCCAGGTCGGGCTCGATGCCCGGCGGCAGCCAGAGGGCGGCGGCCGCGTCGTCCTCGGTGATGAAGCCCGCGCCATGCTCCAGCCCCCGCCCGCCCATGGCCAGGACGAAGGTGGGCCAGTTGGCCGTGAAGGCCTGTGGCGTCGGGAAGATGTAGCGGACGCAGGGATCGGTGCTGAACGACAGCAATAGCGTATCGGCGATGGCGTCGCGGTCTTCGGGGCTGGCGATGCGGACGGACGACATGTCTCGATTTTCCTCCAACCCATGACGCTATCAGGCTCGCCCCCAGTAGCGCCCCTCACCGGCAGCGCCTACGGTCGGGCTATGAAGATGCCCGCGCCGGACGCCGCGATGATCGCCCGCAAGGCCGAGATCGTCAAAGCGCTGTCGCGGATCGTGCCGGGGGAGGGCGTGGTCAGCACGCCGTCCGCCCTGGTCCCGTTCGAGAGCGACGCCCTTTCAGCCTACCGGCAGACGCCCCTGGCGGTGGTGTTGCCCGAGACGACCGCACAGGTGCGCGAGGTGCTGGCCTGGTGTCAGGCCAACGGCGTCAAGGTGGTGCCGCGCGGCGCTGGCACCTCGCTGTCCGGCGGGGCCCTGCCGCTGACCGACGGCATCGTGCTGGGCATGTCCAAGTTCAACCGGGTGTTGGAGGTGGACTACGCCAACCGCTGCGCCGTGGTGCAGCCCGGCGTGACCAACCTGGCGATCACCGGGGCGGTGGAGGGCGAGGGATTCTACTATGCGCCCGACCCGTCCAGCCAGATCGCCTGCACCATCGGCGGCAATGTCGCGGAGAACTCGGGCGGGGTGCACTGCCTGAAATACGGCCTGACCACCAACAACCTGCTCGGCTGCGAGATGGTCCTGATGAGCGGCGAGGTGGTGCGGTTTGGCGGCAAGGCCATGGACGCCGAGGGCTATGACCTGCTCGGCCTGGTCACTGGATCCGAAGGGCTGCTGGGCGTGATCACCGAAGTCACGGTACGCATCCTGCCGCGACCGCAGACGGCGCGGGCCTTGCTGCTGGGTTTCCATTCGGTCGAGGCGGCGGGCGAGGTGGTGGGCGACATCATCGCCGCCGGCATTATCCCGGCCGGACTGGAGATGATGGACAACCCTGCGATCCGTGCGGCGGAGGCCTTTGTCCACGCCGGCTATCCGGTCGAATGCGCAGCTCTGCTGATCGTCGAACTGGACGGACCGGAGGCCGAGTGCGCCGAGCTGGCGGGCCAGGTCCAGACGCTGGCGGCGCACCGCGGCGTCGAGTTCATCCGGGTCTCGCAGAGTGAGGCCGAACGCGCGGCGTTCTGGGCGGGCCGCAAGGCAGCCTTCCCCGCGGTCGGGCGGATCGCGCCCGACTACTTCTGCATGGACGGCACGATCCCGCGGGGCAAGCTGCCTCAGGTGCTGACGCGCATCACGGAGCTGTCGGCCGAGCACGGGCTGGGTGTGGCGAACGTCTTCCATGCCGGCGATGGCAATCTGCACCCGCTGATCCTCTATGACGCGGACATACCCGGCGACCTGGAGAAGGCGGAGGCCTTCGGGGCCGATATCCTGAAGCTGTGCGTGGCTGTCGGTGGGGTGCTGACCGGCGAACACGGGGTGGGCGTGGAGAAGCGCGACCTGATGGGCGAGATGTTCGACGAGACCGACCTGGCCTGCCAGCAGCGGGTGAAGTGCGCCTTCGATCCGGGCCTGTTGCTGAACCCCGGCAAGGTGTTCCCGGTTCTGCACCGCTGCGCGGAGCTGGGCCGAGTGCATGTGCACCGCGGCAAGGTCGCGTTCCCGGACCTGCCCCGGTTCTGATGTTGGACGAGGCTCTCCGCATCGCCAAGCCGACCTCGCCGGAGGACGTGCGCGCCCTGGTGGCCGCGGCCGGCGCGTCGGCGCGCAAGATCGAGGTGATCGGCGCCGGCACCAAGCGGGCGATCGGCGCGATGGACCGGGCCGATGTGGTGCTCTCCACCGCGCGCCTGGACCGCATCGTCGACTATGCGCCGGAGGAACTGGTGCTGACCGTGCAGCCGGGCGTGCGCCTGGCCGATATCGAGCGGCTGGTGGCGGGCAAGGGCCAGATGCTGGCCTTCGAGCCGCCGCACTGGACGCGTCTTCTGAGCGCCCGCGGCGAGCCCACCATCGGCGGGGTGCTGGCCGCCAACCTGTCGGGACCCCGGCGGCTGAAGGCGGGCGCAGCGCGAGATCACTTCCTGGGCTTCGAGGCCGTTTCGGGACGCGGCGAGGTGTTCAAGGCCGGCGGCAAGGTGGTCAAGAACGTCACTGGCTATGACCTGATGAAGCTGATGGCGGGCTCCTGGGGCACCCTGGCGATCCTCACCGAGGTGACGCTGAAAGTGCTGCCGGCGCCGCGGGCCGAGACCACCCTGATGCTGTTCGGCCTGGCCGATGTGACCGCTTTTGACGCCATGGGTGTTGCGATGAATGGCCCGTTCGAGGTCTCCGGCGCGG
>JANPKX010000672.1:0-3095 GCA_031426235.1 Alphaproteobacteria bacterium
CGACGCCCCCATGCTTGAAGAACCCGTGGTCCTCGGCGGCGAGGAACGCCTGGGCGGTCTGGGCCGGGATGGCGTCGTACGGCACATAAATGCGCCGCTCGCGCGAGAATTCGCCGATCAGCGTGCCGTCCCAGGCGTACGCTCGGGTCGCCGTCGGCGGGTGATAGTCCACCAGGTCCGAGGCGTCAGGCATGTCGTGGAAGAGCCAGGCCGCGTAGAGGCCGCTCGCCACCGCCGTCAGCGCGATAAAGCTGAGCGCCGCGATGCCAGCCAGCGCCAGCCTTCGTCGCGGCGCGGCCGGGGTCGGGGTTTCACGGAGGCCGGGCGGTTGGTCCACCGCGACCCTCTATCGTGTGTCGGTTCGGGCGCCAACGGCGCTGGCGGACCGATCGCTTGGCGGAGCGGCCCGCCTCAGCGGGAGGCGAGCTTCAGGGTTTCGTCGAAGTGGGCGTCGACAGCGCGGGCGACCGCGCTCATCAGCCTCACACGGGCGGCGGGGTCGCGCAGGCGCGCCTCGTCGTCCGGGTTGGAGACGAAGCCCATCTCCAGCAGCACAGCCGGGACATCGGGCGCCAGCAGAACCATGAAGCCGGCGTCGCGATGGCTGCGGCGCAGCAGGGGCGCGCGGCCCTCGATGTTGCTGACCAGGGTCTGGGCGAACACCGCCGAGCGGTTGCGCGTCGCCCGCTGGGTCAGGTCGAACAGGATGTCACGAACGCCCTGGTCGCCGGTCAAGCTGGCCTTCATGAACCAGTCGTCGCGGCTCACGAACCGGGTCGCCCGCTGCGTGGCCTTGTCCGAAAGGGTGTAGACGGAGGCGCCCTTGAGGTCCGACTCCGGACCGCTGTCCGAATGCAGGGAGATGAAGAGATCCGCGCCGGCCCTCTGGGCGATGCGGACGCGGTCCTCGAGGGGCACGTAGACGTCGCTGGACCGGGTCATGACCACCTTGTACCGCCCCGTCCGACCCAGCTGATCAGAGAGCGTCAAGGCGGCCGCCAGGTTCACGTCCTTCTCCCGGCTCGCCGCGCCGACGGCGCCCGAATCGCGCCCGCCGTGGCCGGCGTCGATCACGACCACCTTCCTGAGCGGCAGCGCCGGCGGCGCGGCGACGCGTTTCACCGGCAGAAACTGGGTTCGAATCTGCGCCGCGCCGGCCGGGGAGGCCGCCGGCGAGGGCCGCGCCGCGGTCAGCACGGCGCCGGGCTCGGCCGCGATGTCCACCACATAGCGATAGCTGGTCACGCCGTCGGCGGGCGGCAGCAGGAAGCGGCGCTTCAGCCGGCCGTCGGCGCTGAGGTCCATCTGCAGACGGACGCCGCCCTGCACCTGGTCCAGGGTCCAGGCCCGGACCAGTCCGCGGCCGGCGCCCTGCTGGATCTGCGACAGCGTGACGTTGCTCAACACCAGCACCACGCGCCGGTCTGCGGAGCCATCCGACACCACGCGCGCACTCGTGGAGTTGTCGAGTTCGAGGACCGTGCGCACCTCGGTCGAATCACCACCCGTGCGGACCTTGAGCAGGCGCGCGGTTTCCGTGGCGGCGTGGCCCGCAGCGACAGCGGCCAGGCCGGCGACGAGCGCGAACCCTGCGGCAAGGATGCGCGCCCGCTTGCCACTCACCGCTCGCTGAACCCCGCGGAGCATCCCAACGTCCTGAACGATCAAAGATTCGCGCCATGCGAACCTGCGACCCATATAGGCCGGGAGCCCGTGGACAAAGGGTTAACCAGGTCTTTCCGTCGCGCCTCGCGCATCAGTGAGCCTTTCCTTTTCCCTGCTGGTGTTGCTAAGGTCGCGCCGCGCGACGTCGCAGGCCCGCTAGACCGGCCCGAACGGGACGCAAACATCAACGAGCCGCGTCGGCTCGGGCCGAATCCTCGGTAACGACGCACCCTCCGATCCGCGCCTTTCGGGGCGCGACTAGGAACACACCCGATGAGCCGCGCAGCTCAAGCCATCCCTGGCCACCAGGCCATCCGAGACGCCGTTTGCGGCGCCTTTCCGGGTACCCTGCGCGCTCATCCCGCACATCGGCAGCGCCGGGCCCAAGATGCCCGCGCGCGCCGCGGAGAAAACCTGAATGCCCAAGACCATGTTGATCGATGCCGCTCACGCCGAAGAGACGCGTGTGGTGGTGGTCGACGGAAACCGTGTTGAAGAATTCGATTTCGAGAGCCAGAACCGAAAGCAGCTACGAGGGAACATCTATCTGGCCAAGGTGACGCGCGTCGAGCCGTCGCTGCAGGCCGCGTTCGTCGAGTATGGCGGCAACCGCCACGGCTTCCTCGCCTTCAACGAAATCCACCCCGACTATTATCAGATCCCCCTGGCTGATCGCGAAGCCCTGCTGCGCGAGGAGGCCGAGGACCACGAGGAGGATCGCCAGGAAACCCGTGGTCGTGGCCGGCGCGGGCCGCGCGACGAGGAGGCCGACGTCGAGGGCGACGAGGACGAGGCCGAGGTCCACGTCTCGGACGACGACGACGACGTCATGGAGGAAGAGCTCGCCCGCCGCCGTCGGCGGCTGATGCGGCGCTACAAGATCCAGGAAGTCATCCGCCGCCGCCAGATCATGCTGGTTCAGGTGGTCAAGGAAGAGCGTGGCAACAAGGGCGCTGCCCTCACCACCTACCTCTCCCTGGCCGGCCGCTATGGCGTCTTGATGCCCAACACCGCCCGGGGCGGCGGCATCAGCCGCAAGATTGACACGGCAACCGACCGCAAGCGCCTGAAGGGCGTCGTGGCCAGCCTGGACGTGCCGAACGGCATGGGCCTGATCGTGCGCACCGCCGGCGCCAAGCGCACCAAGGCCGAGATCAAGCGCGACTATGACTATCTGCTGCGCCTTTGGGAAAACATCCGCGAGAAGACGCTGCATTCGATCGCCCCGGCGCTGATCTACGAGGAAGAAGACCTCGTGAAGCGCACGATCCGCGACCTCTACGACAAGGACATCGACGAGGTCTGGGTCGAGGGCGAGGCCGGCTACCGCGAGGCGCGTGACTTCATGCGCATGCTGATGCCCAGCCAGGCCAAGAAGGTGATGGCCTACCGCGAACCGACGCCGCTGTTCGTCAAGCACAGGGTCGAGG
>JANPKX010000673.1:0-2900 GCA_031426235.1 Alphaproteobacteria bacterium
CCACCGCCGCGATCCCGGCCAGGATTAGGAAGGGCACGAAGGGTTCATAGTGCGAACCAAGATTGGGGTACATGAACTCGCTCTGGTTGATCATGGCGTGAAACAGGACCACCGCCAGCAAGCTTCCAGACGTGTTGTTGAAGATCCATACCATCAGCACGCGCAGGGCGACGGTTCCCGCGCATTGCCAGACCACCCAGGCGGGGGCGGACGGATGCGCCTGCATATACGGTATCACGTGCCAAGCGGCCCAGATCGCCCCTAACGCGAGCCCGGAGTTCAGAGCGCTCCAACGAGCCTGAAGGGCGCCCGTCAGATACCCCGACCAGCCTGCCTCTTCGCCCGCTGCCAGGATTAGCAACACCAACAGCAGGCCCACTGCGTCCAGCGGCCGAAACTGCGGATCCGGGAGGGCGGCCCCCGCCCAGGTCTCAAGCAGGTAGGTCATGGTCATCACGGCCGGCATCAGCAGAAGGATCGGCGCGAACCAAGCGAGCGGCCGGATCCTGCCGGCGTCGAGCATGCTGCGCCAGAGCGCCCGGACGCCCTGCCGACCCTGCTCCTGGTAGAGAAGCACATGAGCCACGAAGACCGGGATCACGCACGCAAGTACGAAGACCGGCGCATGGATCGGGGCCTTCGCAGGCAGCAACGAGAGGTCGCCAGCCAAGTATAGCGGCGCGGAAAGGATGAAGACCAGAACCGTGAAGAGCCACGGACGACGCGTCGGGTTCGCTTGCGTGGTCATCCTTCAAACTCCGACAGCAGGCCTCACCGGAAGGGGAAATTCGCCGCCCGTTTGCCCAGGAACGCATCGCGTCCCTCGATGAAGTCTTCACCTTCCACCGCGTCCAGCATCCAGCCGTGGGTCGTCGCGTCGTCCGCCATCTGGCCGTCCAGGATGCGGCGGATGACCGCCTTGGCCGCCCGGGCGGACCACTGGCTGGCGGCGGCGATCTCTGCGGCTTTCGCGGCGACAGCGGCTTCAAGCGCCTCGGCCGCGACCACCTCGTCGACGAGACCGATGGCCAAAGCCTCGGCGGCATCGACGATGCGGCCGGTGTAAAGGATGTCCTTGGCGCGGGAGGGGCCGACCGCCTCGACCAGGCGGCGCGTATCGCCCAGTGGGTACATCAGGCCCAGCTTGGCCGGCGTGATCCCCAGGCGCGCCCTGTCCGCCGCGATACGCACGTCGCAGCACAGAGCCAGGCCCAGGCCGCCGCCGACACAGGCGCCATCGATGCGGGCCAGGGTCGGGGCCTCGAACGTGGCCACGGCGTCCATGGCCGCGGCGATCTCGCCGAAGTAGGCAGTGGTCGTGGCGCGGTCGGCATAGACCGTCTCGAACTCGGAGATGTCCGCCCCCGCGGCGAACGCGCCGCCGGCCCCGGTGACGATCAGCACCTTCACCCGCGCCGCCCGCGCCTCGTCCAGCAGCCCCGGCAAGCCGCGCCACATCTCCCGGTTCAAGGCGTTGCGCCGCGCCGGTCGGTCGAGGACCAGGGTGGCGACGACATCCTCGATCCTGAGTTCCAGCCCTGCGACCTTGGCCAAACGCGATTCCTTCCTCTTCCCGCAAATGATATACTTCTATACCATTTCGAGCACCCTACCGGAGAGCAAAGCCTTGAGCGACATCCGAACCGTCATGCCCGTCCTGGCCCGTCACGAGGGCGCCTGGGAGGGCGAGTACATCCACATCGGCACGGACGGCCGCGAGATTGACCGCCACAAGGCCGAGCTGCAGTGCGCCTTTCCCGACAGCGGACCTCACGCCTATCACCAGACCAACACCTACACCTGGCCGGATGGTCGGCGCGAGGAGACTCTGTTCCCCGCCACGTTCCGCGACGGCCGGATCTGGTGGGACACTGAACGCATCGAGGGTTCGGCCTGGGAGATCGACGACCGCACCGTGGTGCTGACCTGGACCCGCAAGGATATGCCCGGCTTCTACCTCTATGAGATGATCCAGATCAGCGCCGACAACAATAACCGCGGCCGCACCTGGCACTGGTTCGAGAACGATGTGCTGGTCCGCCGCACCTGCATCAAGGAACAGCGGGTTCGGTAGGGCGCCCTCGCCTGCCCTGATCAGATGACTCCCTCGTCCGCGAGATGGTCCAGCACGCGGCGCTGGCGCTCGGCGTAGAAGGCGCGGTCGGGCGGGATCGGGGCCCCGGCCCCATCAATCAGGCTGTTGCGCGGCTGCACCTCCCGGCCCTCGAGGGCGTCGCGCCACAGACTCAGAGGCTGGCGCGAGAGGATGTTGCCCATGCCGGGCCGGCGGCGGTAGCGGCGAAGGCCGGCGATATCGATTTCGGCATAGGCCGCCATGCTCTCGCCGTACCCGGCCTCGGCCAGCACCAAGCCGCGGTAGTCGATCACCTTTGACGAACCGTCCGTGGAGGCCTTGGGGATGGCGATCCCCTCGATCCCGGCGGAGTTGGCCGAGACCACATAGGCCAGGTTCTCGATCGCCCTGGCCTGTTTGGCGATGTTCTTGGGGCTGGGGATCGGGGTCGCGATCTCGCTGGAGGAGTGCAGCAGCACCTCGGCCCCGCGCAGGGCCAGGGCGCGGGCGATATCGGGGTAGAGGATTTCCTCCGAGGCGATGGCGCCGATCCGGCCCAGCGCCGTGTCGGCAACCGGGAAGACGCCCTCGATCCCGTAGACGCCGATGTAGCGATCCCAGACGTCGTAGGGACTGGGTGCGAACAGGGAAACCAGCCGCCGATAGCGCAGCACCACCGCCCCCGATGGCTCGATCAGGAACGAGGTCTGGAAGTAGAGGCCCGGGAAGTTCGGGTCCCGTTCATAGGCGTTGCCGGAAAGATAGACATCGCTGGCCCGCGCCGCCGCGCCCAGGGCGGCGTACTCCGGGCCGTCCATCTCCAGCG